>JBAZCD010000098.1:0-8155 GCA_041671205.1 Pedobacter sp. | reverse complement strand
TCAGGAATGATCAGGCTTAATAGGGATTGAAAGGATTCGTGCATGCAGGTTTTTATCAAACCTCTAAAATCAAATTTTTATCCCAACTCCACAACTTTTGAACCTGATCCTTCATGAGCATGATCATGCTGTTTAATTCAATTATATTTTATCAGTTAATTGCATTTTTTTAATGGAATGAATGAATCTGCTATTGTTCGTATTGTTTATAAACGGAAATAAGTCAAATGTTAATAAATCAGGTTTATAGGAATAAATTACTGTTTCAGTGATAATTACAAACTATAGATTTGTTGATAACCAGTCAAAATATGTTTAAAATAATGTTTAAAATTAACATCAAATTTTACTTGACAGGGGCAGTTTTATACCTACATTAGTACTGTTAAGTCGGACGTACTTTGATAGCCTGAAACAATATCCGTAAAGATCCGAAGCTCTCGGGCTTCATAAGATCAGGATAATTTAAATTTCAATTCAGACCGGAAATCGTGAGATCATGGCTGGAAGACAAAATCGAAAAGACAGGCCTTACCTATGTTGTAAACGTTCCACGGGACGGATGCGATGAGAAAGTAAAAAGATTCGGATGCTGAAAGTTTGAAAGAACTGAAGAAACGGACTGATCGAGGTAAAGAAAGCTTAATACTTTTGAGCAATTACGATTGCAAAAAAAGTGAAAACGGGGATCCCAATCGCAAGAGTAAGGTCTCCGTTTTCTATTTTACACAAATTTGATTTCTCCCTTAAGCTTACAGCTATTTTCTTTAAATTTGAGTTAAATGGCTAAAGATATTTCAACAGTTTCAAACAGTAAGATTTTTGTTCTGGATACTTCGGTTATTCTCTATGACCATGATGCCTTTCAGAATTTCCAGGAACACGATGTAGCCATTCCAATTCAGGTTCTGGAAGAATTGGACAATCTCAAAAGCGGTAATGATACCCGAAATTATGAAGCCAGAAGCTTTATAAGACTAATGGATGAACTTTCCAGAAATAAATTAATCAATCAGTGGGTACCCTTAAAAGGAAAGGGCAGGGGAAGTTTTAAGGTTGTAATGGATGACATTCCCGGCCTTGTGAATGCTGAACAGATATTCGGAGAAGGAAAATTTGATCACCGTATATTGAATTCTGCGCTCAGTTTACAGGAACAATACCCGGGAAAAAAAATAGTGCTCGTTTCAAAAGATATTTGTCTCCGATTAAAGGCAAAAGCGCTCAACCTTTATTCTGAGGATTATGAAACAGGAAAGATCAAAAATGTAGAAGAATTATATACCGGGAAAACCATTGCTGATAAAGTATCCAATAAATTCATTGATGAGCTAAAAAGTAAACGGGTTTTACCTATTCCAGACACCGGGTTAAAGATCATTCATGAGAATCATTTCTATATTCTCAATGGCAGAAATAAAAAAGCAGCAGCATATTATAATCCAAGGAAGCAGGAACTGGAATACATTCCCAAACAATCCGTTTATAATATAGAACCCAAAAATCCGGAACAAGCTTTTGCCATACATGCCTTATTAAATCCGGATATCAAATTAGTGACCATACAGGGCAATGCCGGTACGGGAAAAACCTTACTTGCATTGGCAAGTGCCCTTGAACAAAGAAAAAACTACAGACAGATCTTTGTTACCAGACCTATAGTCCCCTTAAGCAATAAGGATATTGGTTTCCTGCCCGGAGATATAAAATCAAAGATAGACCCTTATATGGCGCCAATATGGGACAATCTAAAGTTCATCAAAGATCAGCTTGGTGACGATGAAAAGGCGCAGTCAAAAATTGATGAGCTGGTCACGAACGAAAAAATATCAATCGCGCCTTTGGCCTATATCAGAGGCAGAACATTGACGAAAATATTTTTTATTGTTGATGAAGCACAGAATTTGACGCCCCACGAGATCAAGACCATCATTTCAAGAGCAGGTGAAGACACAAAAGTCGTATTTACTGGTGATATATATCAGATCGATACACCATACCTGGATGCTGAAAGCAATGGTTTATCCTATCTGATAGATAAAGCTAAGAACCATCCCTTATATGCCCATATTACCCTGCAGAAAGGCGAACGCAGTGAGTTGGCGAACCTTGCCAATGATTTATTATAAAACAGTATAAAATTGTCTTAAAACAAGAAAAGCATATCTCACGACATGCTTTTCTTTGTTGAATGATATATGTTGATTTAGTAAACAACTTTCACATTAACAGCGTTAAGGCCTTTTTTGCCACGCTCAACTTCGTATTGAACTTTATCGTTTTCACGAATTTGATCAATTAGACCAGATGAATGAACGAATACATCCTCATCACCTGATTCTGCGGGTACGATGAACCCGAATCCTTTAGTTTCATTAAAAAACTTTACTGTACCTTCTTTTTGCATTGTGTTATTTATTAATATAATATCAAAGGTAGTCAAATAGATTGAAAACAAATAAATTATTTTCACAACCCCGTATGACAGCATCTTAATGAACTCTAAATCCCATTGAATAGAATATAATTTTGAATATCGGAATTATTAATTTGTCTTATAATTAATATTATGTTAAATATAAATTCAACACCTATCCGGATCCTGATTTATTCATATAAAAAAAGCCTAAACAGTTCGCTGTTTAGGCTTCTATGTCCTCTATTATGACCGCGTTTAGAGTTTTTCTATCCTGGCAGCGATCTCATCCACTTTGGTCTGATTCTTTTTAATAATATAATAAGTCTTGAGGTTTTCCAGTGCAATACGGGATTTAGGATCTAACTGACTTGCTTTATCTAGAAAAGGAAACGCTTTCTCAAATTCAATATCAGCACTTTTGATCATATTTTCATATTCTTTCTGCTGATTTTGAGGTAGTTTATTTGCCTCGTTATAAAGATTAATTCCCTTATTTAACAAAATACCTCCAATATTAATACTTGCATCAGCGAATTGAGGATCGATCTTTAAGGCCTGAAGATAAGCTTCTTCTGCTTTTGCAGATTGTCCAATTGTACTGTAAGCTATTCCAAGGTAGTAAGGATATAATTTATTTCCGGGGTTCTTTTGAGCCTGGTCAGATATTTTTGTAATAACCTCTTTTTGTTTACCTGACATTAAGCTCAGTTCAATCTCCTGGGTAGCTAACTGGGTGTCGTTATATTTAGTTGCTCCTTCGGATGCTACAGCGATCGCTCTGGCCGTATCACCTTCCATAGAATACAGACGTGATAAATCAAGATAGATCTGATTGTTGGCAGAGAAATTCGTTTTAATCAGCGACTCATAACTTTGTATCCCTGCTTTGTAATTTTTAGCATTGATCGCAGATAATCCTGCATAATAAGTTATTGTTGTATCGCCGGGGCGGAAATTCAAAGCATTATTAAATGATACATAGGCATCAGCAAAATTATTTGTCTGATATGCTTTAACACCCTGATTTAATTCATACTGGCTGAATATGGTTCCATTTGCATTATCAAGATTTGCCTTGTGCTCACCTGCTTTATCTAATTCTTTAGCTTTTTTATGTGCAGCCTTTGCTTCTTCTATCAATGGCTTTGAAGTGGCCGGAACAGTATCCAATAAAGCAAGTTCACCGTAAATAAGTGCTTTATAAGTCCATGCAGCGGGATCTTCAATAGTCTTCGCATGTACTACTGCTTTATCAACCGATGCTTTTGCAGTTTTCAAATTAGGTATAGCTAACAACATCGAGTTTGCGTCCTTTAATCCGAGAAACTTTTCATAACTACTTTTAGCGGTTGCCACTTCTCCCTTCTGTGCAAATACAATCAGGGTGGAAGCTGAAAACACAGCTGCTAAAATGAAAGATTTAATTTTCATGTCTTTAATTTAATTTTAGTTGATTTATCCTGTTATTGATTTTTTGTAATTCTGTTTGATCTCCGGTACTTTTATAAAGTATTGATAAGGATGTCAGTGTTTTTAATTCATAAGGATCAATTTCGTTAGCCTTTGATAAATAATATTTTGAAACATACATCAAGCCGCTCTGCCCTTTATCCTTAAGATATAAATTAAGGTAAAGTAATCCTAACGCATAATTCGCCTCATAATTATTCGGGTTGACAGTTAAAATTGCTTTATAGTATTCCTCCGCCTTGGTCACATTACCAGTCATCTCATACGAAAAGCCCGCCAGGTAGTTCAAATTGATATTATTTTCATCTAATTTAAGTGCCTGACCACTAAATTTAATTATTTCCTGATATTCATTTTTGATCTGTAAAATATTCAGGAGTTTAAATACAAGATCGCGGTTGGCCGGATAGGCCGTACTTCCAGCACTCAAAACCCTTATGGTATTTTTTTCATCATTCAGAGATTCGTACAAATTAGCGAGTACCATAAAATACTCTTGCCTGGGCCGTTTGGTGATCAGTTTTTCATAATATCCAATCGATTTTAGATTATTACCAGTTTCCTGGCAAAGGAGTGCAAGATTATGAATAACAGAGACATTATTCGGATCAATTGAATCAAGAATAGTGAAGTACTTTAAAGCGTCAGCATATTTGCGGTTCTTGAAAGAATTATTTGCCCTGTACAAATAAGTAAGTTTAAGCTGATTTTCAATGTAGGTAATCTGCTCAGCATAATTGTCAGCAAATTTTGAACCATAGACCTGTTTCATTGAGAACAATGCCTCCTCTAAAGGATCCTTCTTATAAGTATACTTTAAATTAGAATCAACCCTTGCCAGAGTTGAGTATACCAGACTCCTGATCAGATTATTCTTGAAGGCATTAGAATCAGATTTGGTTTTATAGCCATTATCAATCAATTTGCGGGCATTCACCAGCTTGCTGATATCCTTACTTGAGGAATACTGTGCAAAGCTGTTCATTGCATCTTTGGTAATAATAGTTTGAGCCCTTGCCGAAGCAAAAACCAGAAAAACACTACAGACAAGAAGTATGAATAACTTATTCATAGATTTATTCTTCCGTTTTCGGTTCCTGACCTTCTGTATCAATATTATTTTCTGATCCTTACTCAGGCAGTTCGGCATCTTCAACATCTTCTTCGTGTTCAACCTTGGCTATCGATGCAATAGAATCGTCACCTTTGAAGGTGATTAAACGCACACCTTGAGTTGCACGACCCATTACACGCAGATCACTAACCCCTATTCTGATTACAATTCCCGATTTGTTGATGATCATCAGATCATCATTATCCGTAACATCTTTAATTGCAACCAGCTCACCGGTTTTCTCAGTCACATTAATGGTTTTAACCCCTTTACCTCCCCTGTTAGTCACACGGTAATCGTCTATATCTGTACGTTTACCATAACCATTTTCTGAAACGACCAAAACAGTTACTTCCGGATTATTCACACTGATCATGCCTACAACCTCATCATTCACGCTTCCAAGTGTAATTCCGCGTACTCCTGTAGCTGTACGACCCATCGGACGAACCGTAGATTCATTGAATCTGATCGCACGGCCAGAACGTAAAGCCATCACAATTTCACTTGTTCCGGTTGTTAAACAAGCTTCAAGCAACTGATCACCTTCATTAATATTAATGGCATTAATTCCGTTTGCCCTTGGACGTGAATAAGCTTCCAGGGAAGTCTTCTTAATCGTTCCCTTCTTGGTACACATGATTATAAAGTTGTTCTCCAAATAGTCCTGATCTTTCAGGTTAACAACTTTGATATATGCTTTAATGTTCTCCTCTTTCGGAATATTAATTACATTCTGTATTGCCCTACCCTTACTGGTTCGGGTTCCTTCAGGTATTTCAAACACCCTTAACCAGAAACATTTACCAGTTTCTGTGAAGAAGAGCATATAATTATGATTTGTGGCAATCAGTATGTGTTCAATAAAATCCTTATCTCTTGATTGGGAACCCATCGAACCTTTTCCGCCTCTGCCCTGCTTACGGTATTCTGTTAAAGGAGTCCTTTTAATATATCCTTCATGGGATATGGTAATAACAACTTCTTCATCCACAATAAAGTCCTCCATCCGCATATCCTCAGCAGAATGTGTGATCGAAGTACGTCGCTCATCCCCGAATTTATCACGTATTTCGGTTAATTCATCAGTAATAATCTGCATACGTAAACCTTCATCCGCCAAAACTGACTTCAAATACTCAATGGTATTCATTAATTCAGCATATTCTTCTTTGATCTTATCGCGTTCCAGACCTGTTAAACGACGAAGAGTCATGTCCAGAATAGCCCTTGCCTGAATATCAGAAAGATTAAAGCTTTCCATTAAGCTTACACGTGCATCGTCAGGACTGTTTGATGCACGGATTAATTTAATAACCTCATCCAGATGATCGAGTGCAATTAATAATCCTTCAAGGATATGAGCTCTTTTTTCGGCTTCAGCAAGGTCAAATTTAGTTCTGCGGATAACAACTTCATGACGGTGATCAACAAAATGCCTGATCAGATCTTTGAGATTTAACATCATCGGACGACCATTCACCAGGGCAATATTATTGACACTAAATGATGTTTGGAGCGCAGTATATTTAAAGAGATTATTAAGTACAACTGAAGCATTAGCATCGCGTTTGATCTCGTAAACGATACGCATTCCATCCCTGTCAGACTCATCCCTGATCTCACTGATCCCTTCAATCTTCTTATCATTAACAAGACCGGCAGTTTGCTCGATCATATTTGCTTTATTAACCTGATATGGAATCTCGTTCACAATTATCCGTTCACGATCGCCTTTATATACTTCAATTTCGGCTTTAGCACGCATAACAATTCTGCCTCTGCCTGTTTCAAATGCTTCCTGAACACCAGAATAACCATAGATAATTCCTCCAGTCGGGAAATCAGGGGCTTTAACATAATGCATGAGTTCAGCTACGGTTAGCTCATTATTACCAATGTACGCTATCGTTGCATTAACAACTTCAGTCAGATTATGAGGAGGCATATTGGTTGCCATACCTACTGCAATACCCGAAGCGCCGTTTACCAGTAAGTTTGGAATACGGGATGGAAGAACAGTAGGCTCTTCCAGTGTATCATCAAAATTAAGCTGAAAATCAACAGTTTCTTTATTGATATCTGCCAGCATTTCTTCGGCAAGTTTCTTTAAACGTGCCTCTGTATAACGCATTGCTGCCGGAGAGTCACCGTCAATTGATCCAAAGTTACCTTGCCCGTCAACCATCGGATAACGCAAACTCCAGTCCTGAGCCATACGAACCATGGCAAAATAAACAGAAGAATCACCATGCGGATGATACTTACCTAAAACATCCCCTACAATACGGGCAGATTTTTTATGGGGCTTAGTGCTGGTTACACCAAGATCAAGCATTCCGTAAAGCACCCGGCGGTGTACAGGCTTAAGACCATCACGAACGTCTGGCAAGGCACGGGAAACAATTACTGACATCGAATAATCAATGTAAGCAGATTTCATTTCCTCCTCAATGTTTATAGGAATTATTCTGTCGTTCTGGGGTACTAAATTATCGTTTTCTGTATCTTCAGCCATTTTACACCTAGGTTCTGATTAATAAATTTAATTTTTAAACAGGTAGAAATATCTGTAAAAATAAAACCGCTTTTCAGCAACTGCGAAGTTAATAATTTTCACGGTTTATATGGGTTGTTTAGAAAAATATTAAGATATGATCTGTGATTTATAAAACACCCGGCAAGCGTACTGAAACATCTTATTAAAGCAGATAAAAGGATTTTTTTAACTGAAAAGGGGACTTATTGAACCTAATATTAATACAATCAGTTACTTACCTGAATCAGGGTATTTTTATATACTTCCAGAGCCCGCTTTCTGGTATATTCATGATCGACTATCGGAGGCAAATAATCCACTCTGAAATTTTTGATCCAGCTCTTAATATAGTTCAGTTTGGGATCAAATTTATGGGTTTGGGCTGTTGGATTGAATATCCTGAAGTATGGAGCAGCATCACAGCCACTGCCAGCTGCCCATTGCCAGTTGCCATTATTGGAGGAGAGTTCAAAATCAAGCAATTTCTGAGCAAAATAGGCCTCACCCCGCCTCCAGTCTATAAGTAAGTGTTTGCAAAGGAAGCCCGCGGAGATCATACGAACCCGGTTATGCATGAACCCTGTTTCATTCAACTGACGCATTCCTGCATCAA
>JBAZCD010000097.1:0-8159 GCA_041671205.1 Pedobacter sp. | reverse complement strand
TAAACAATCTCCCGGATCGAAGCCTCTCTTCATACTATTAAAGCTTACCGTTTACCTACACGATCAATCCAAACACAATTTTTTATCAATTCTTATTGATAGAGTGTTTTGTGTTGTTATATTTAGACTCAGTATCCGGTCATGTCCGGAGCAATACTCCGGATGAAAGAATATTCAGAAAATCAAACTGTATTAAAATCAGGTCAGGCACGCGTAGCTGCCACCGGCTTTCTAAGTCTGTTTTCCCTGATCGGGATTATGTTTTACGGACTGACCTTCTTTTATGATTTCTGGGTTCAGGAGTTTGGATGGACACGTGCGACCGTAACCTCAGGTAATGCATTTGCTAAAATTCTGGTAGGATTGTTCGGATTTGTGGTGGGTTACCTGATTGATCGTTTCGGGCCAAGGAAAATGATGCTGGCCGGTATTCTGATGGCCGGCGGAGCAGTTATCGGTTTGGGATTGATGACTTCCCTCTGGCAGTTTTATGTGTTTTATATATTCAGTGCTTTGGGTTATATGTGTGGCGGACCATTGCCTAATCAGGTATTAACTTCACGCTGGTTTGATAAGGCCCGCGGTAAGGCGATGGGCTTTGCTTATCTGGGAATCGGAATCGGAGGGATGCTGGCACCTCAGATTGCAAAAGCTTTAAATGTGGAATTCGGATACCGCCATGCACTGGTTATTCTGGGTGTGACAATGATCATTTTATCATTTCCTATGGCCTGGTTCGTTAAAGATAATCCGCCACAAAGGGGGGATGCCGCTGCTTCAGATAAAGTGGAGGAAGCCCCAAGGGATATTAAAGCCATTTTAAAAACAAGAGCCTTTTATTTATTGCTGATCGGAAGTATGTGTTCCATAGGAGCGGTAAGTGCAACCAGTCAGAATCTGAAACTATTCTTCAGTCTGGATCTTAAATATTCACAAACCCAGGCTGCAAATGTACTTTCTTTAATTCTTGCTGCCAGTGTTTTCGGGCGCTTATTTATGGGCTGGCTCGCCGATAAGATTGAAAAGAAATATGTCATGCTGCTGATCTATTGCCTCGTTGCCTCCGCGATTCCACTGCTGTATTTTGCTGCTACTCCGGGGGTAATCTATGTCTTTGCCATTGTTTTCGGAATAGGTTTGGGAGGTGATTATATGATCATCCCATTAATGGCCGCCGAGTTGTTTGGCGTTAAAGTGATGGGAAGGGTGATGGGGATTGTCTTAACCGGTGATGGCCTTGCCGAAGCAATTATGCCCTGGATGGTAGGATGGATCAGGGATATCAGCGGAAGCTATGCCAATGGCTTCTCGGCATTGATCGTATTAGCGATGATTGGTATTATTACGGTTATTCTGACACCGAAGAGGATGCCGGTGAATTGATTAGACTTTCCCTTTGGTTGGTGTTTTCGCCAAGCGATTAAACTCAAATTCGTCAGTCACATCCGAAATTTTTAGCCATGGACAGGAAAATAATTGCTGACCAGAAGAAAGAAATTAAAGAGCTCAAAAAACTGAGTGATAATCTGAAATAACATATAACCTTAAAAATTGATTATGTCACACCAACAATTTCAAAATGCACAGATGCCTGTTTGACGTGCAATTGCCTGCAATCACTGCGCAAGCGAGTGTTTAAAAGAAAAACATGCGAAAATGGGAATGGAGCACTGCGGGAATGTGCGGAAGCCTGCTGTAAGTGTGCTGAAGCCTGTGAAGAAATAGCAACAGCAGCATAAATTTATTGAAAATATTGTTTCCAGGTTGAAATATTAGTTCTTTAAAGGCAGGTATGACAATCTGGGAATTATATAAATTTATCTGTCAATTATATAATTCGATTATAGAAAGTTAATTTACTTTTGTATAGTGTATTAATTAGTTATTGCGTAGAATCAATGAAAAGAAATTCCTTCATACGGTTTAAAGCATTTTTTTTACTCATCGTATTTTCTTTAAGTACATTGGTTGGTTTTGCCTGTACCGTGGGATTAAATATGGGTTTTAATGAGGAGCATCACAAAACTGAAGATCATCGGCATCCGGCAGAAGCTCATCAGGGGAAAAGTCACAAGCATGAAAATGAAGGGCATAATGCAAAGGGAGTAACAGATCATCATAAAAAACTACGTAGCCATGATGTTCAGTCAGACCATCACGAAAAACAAGCATCTAAGCTCCAGAAAAATAAAGCGGACGACTGTTGCAAAGACGAAGTAGCCAAATTTGAAAAATATGATAAACGCGCTCCGCAGCCTCTCAACTTCAACCTTCAGGCCCCGTTTGTCACTGTAATAAGCAGTACCCTCTTTAATATTGATGCCCTCGCATCTTATTTGCATATACCCAGCAATAAATTTTTTGTACGTAATCACCATCCCCCAATAACGGATACCCGCATAGCTATCCAGAGTTTCCTGATTTGATTTAATTGTTTTAGCCTTTTACGTGGTAATTATATTGCCATGCCTGAAATTATTTGCTTAAAACATTAAATCAATAAAAATGAAAAAGATATTTTTAATAGTTGCTTTCACAGCTACTACACTGCTGCAGACCAGTTTTGCTCAGGATGAATCAGCGAAAATTACTGAGATACTTACTCAATATTATGCTGTTAAAGATGCTCTGGTTAACGGCAATGGAAACCTTGCAGCCGCCAGGGCCGGTGAATTTGTAAAAATAGCAGGCTCAGTGGACCATAAGATTCTGCCGGAAGCAATTCGCACTTCACTATTGAGGGATGCTGCCGCTATCACCCAAATTAAAGATCTCAAAAAGCAGAGAGAGTATTTTTCAGCTTTTTCTGATAACATGGCAGCTTTAGCCAAATCAACCAAACTCAGTTCAGCGCCTGTTTATATAGCATATTGCCCTATGAAGAAGGCCAGTTGGCTGAGCAATTCTTCTGCCATTAAGAACCCGTATTATGGTAGCTCTATGCTCACCTGCGGGAAAGTTACAGAAATCCTGAAGTAAATATTTAACCAAACAGTCCATAGGTTGCATGCCAGCCTATGGCTTTGCGCTTGAATTTTTTATTAATGAATATCATTAAAACAATTGTTAAAATTAAAAACATGAAACTAATCATCTTAGGCTTAGCTGTAATATCAATACTTTTTGTTGCATGCAACAATGGATCAAATAAACAAGTGTCAGACAATCAAACAACAATTGGGACAACAAATAAGGGCACGACTGTTAAGGTTCCTGTAAGCGATATACTAAATGCTTATCTGAAACTAAAAAATGCGCTTATAAATGACAATGATAAGGAGGCAGCTGCGGCAGCAACTGAGCTGGTCAAAGCATTTGAGAGCCTAGATAAAGCTGCATTAAGCGCTGAGCAGGCTAATGTATTTAACGAAGTAGAAGCCGATGCCAGGGAACATGCCGAACATATTGCCTCCAATACAGGCAATATCGGTCACCAGCGTGAGCATTTTGATACATTAAGCCAGGAGGTATATGAACTTGTAAAAGCCACAGGTGCCGGACAGAAATTGTATTATACTAATTGCCCCATGTACAACGATAATAAAGGTGCCAATTGGCTTAGCGAAACCAAGGACATCAAAAACCCTTATCTGGGGCAGGCAATGTCAACCTGCGGTTCAGTGAAAGAAGAGCTTAATTAAAGCGCTATGAGCAGGATTAAAAGTGGATTATTGGTTTTACTAGCTATCCTGATTACCATTCAGTTTATTCAGCCTGCGCGCAATCTAAGTGTGCAGGTTTCAACTGCAGGTATCTCCAGTCTAACTAATATACCTGCCAACGTGCAGGTCATTCTGCAAAACTCCTGCTATGACTGCCATAGTAATAATACCCGCTATCCCTGGTATTCAAATATACAGCCAGGGGCCTGGTGGATGGCTTCGCATATAAAAATAGGGAAAGCGGAGCTGAATTTTGATGAGTTTGGTCATTATACCAAACGCAGACAAATAAGTAAATTAAAGGCTATAGCAAGTTCAGTGGAAGATAAAACCATGCCTCTTCCATCTTATTTACTTATTCATAAAAAAGCGGTGCTATCGAATGCAGAGCAAATACTGATAAAAAATTGGGCTGAACGGGTCCGAAAAACAATAGTTATAAAAAACACCAAATGAAAAAACTACTAATATTGATATGCCTGCTAGGCTTTCAGCATGCGCTGTACGCACAACATGAGGGTCATAACATGCCTGCAGCAAAACCGCAGACTATTTATACATGTCCCATGCATCCTGAAATAAAGTCTGATAAGCCTGGAAACTGTCCGAAGTGCGGTATGAAACTGGTTCCTCAAAAGCCTAAAGTCTCAAAGCCTGCCACAAGCAAACCGGGAACAAAGTCTTCGACTACAACTCCGGTTAAGCAGAGCCCGCCAGCAAAGGCACACGATATGGACGATATGAAAATGCCCGTGAATGATAGTCACAAAAATATGGATCATATGGCGGGGATGAATCAGGCAAAAAAGAATTTGGCCCCTATTAAAACTATTAACGATACAAATCCGCCCCGAACTGTCCGTTATGACCTGTACATTGCGGATACAATGGTAAATTTTACAGGTAAGTTAAGGCGTGCTATTGCAGTTAACGGGCAGATCCCGATGCCCACTTTAACATTTACCCAGGGAGATACAGCCGAAATTCATGTACATAATAATTTAAAGGAAGAAACTTCATTACACTGGCATGGCTTATTTCTGCCTAACCGTTTCGACGGCGTACCATTTCTTACCCAGATGCCTATAAAGCCTGGTGCTACTTATATTTATAAGTTTCCGGTTATTCAGCATGGAACACATTGGTATCATAGTCATTCCAGATTTCAGGAGCAAATTGGTATGTATGGTGCTTTTGTAATGAACAAAAGAAAAGAATGGGATATCCCTGCATTACCAATTACTCTGAGCGAGTGGACTGATATGAATCCTGAAGAGGTTGACAGAAGTCTGCATGCCGCCACAGATTGGTTTGCCATAAAAAAGGGAAGTACTCAAAGCTATGCCGAGGCCATAAGAACAGGGCATTTTAAAACAAAGATTAATAATGAATGGAAGCGCATGAATGCTATGGATGTGAGTGATGTGTATTATGATCAGTTTTTGATAAATGGGAAAAACCAATATGAGCAGCTCCAATATAAGGCAGGCGATAAGGTAAGACTTCGAATTGCCAATGGAGGCGCATCTTCTTATTTCTGGCTTAAGTATGCGGGCGGGAAAATTACTGTTGTAGCTACCGATGGTAATGACGTGGAGCCCGTTGAGGTTGACAGGTTAATTATAGCTGTATCCGAAACTTATGACGTAGTGGTAACTATTCCGGAAAATAAAAGCTATGAATTTCTGGTAACGCCCGAAGATCGTACTAAATCAGCTTCCCTCTGGCTTGGAAGTGGCCAAAAGGTTGCCGCTCAAAAAATGCCGAAGCTTAAATATTTTGCCGGTATGAAGATGATGAACGAGATGATGGACATGAATGGTAACATGATAGAAATGGAAGGTATGCAAATGCAAAACCAGGTCATGGATATGAATACTGTTATGTACCCTGAAATTACAGGTGATGAAAAGGGGGTAGCAAGGGATAAAAAAACAAGTATCGCGGCTATGGAGGTGCCGAATGATCATAATATGGCTGAAGATAATTCAGACATTGTAACCCTCAATTACAATATGCTTCGTGATCCTGAGAAGACAACGCTGCCAGAAGGCCCTCAAAGGGAATTGAAATTTGATCTTACCGGAAATATGAATCGTTATGTATGGACATTAGATAATAAAACAGTTTCTGAATCAGATAAGATATTAATAAAAAAAGGAGAAAATTTAAGGATAATTCTGTTTAACAACAGTATGATGCGCCATCCGATGCATCTTCACGGACATGACTTCAGAGTTTTAAACGGTCAGGGTGAATATGCTCCAATGAAAAATGTATTAGACATTATGCCTATGGAAAGAGACACTATAGAGTTTGCTGCTTCAGAAACAGGCGGCGACTGGTTTTTTCATTGTCATATCCTATATCACATGATGAGTGGAATGGGCAGGGTTTTTAGTTATGAAAATTCGCCGTCCAATCCAGGGATACCTGATCCTAAAGTGGCACAGCGAGGCTTGTTCAGAGATGACCGCATGTTTCATCCAATGGCGCAAATCGGCCTGGAAAGTAATGGAAGCGATGGTGAACTTATGTTTGCCAGTACGCGTTGGCAAGTCAATTCCATTTGGCATTTAGGAACTAATGCTAAAATGGGATATGAAAGCGAAACGATGATTGGCCGCTACATCGGCCGGAATCAATGGCTCTTTCCATATGTTGGATTTGATTATCATTATAAAAAGTTCAATCCCAATGAAAAAAATATGTTTGGCAACGATTCCCGAAATATGTTTGGTCAGATCAGCAACAAGGAAAACAGGAAAACTATAGTAGCCGGTTTCGCTTATACCCTGCCTATGCTGGTAATTGCCGATACGCGTATTGATGGAAATGGCAAATTGCGTTTTCAGTTAGGACGTGAAGATATTCCTGTATCTAAAAGGGTAAGGGCTAATTTTATGTTCAACACCGATAAGGAATATGCCGGGGGCCTTAGATATATCCTTGGTAAGTATCTATCACTTTCCAGTCATTATGATAGTGATATGGGCCTGGGTGGTGGATTGACTATAACCTATTAATTGATTTTAATAGCATAAACGTTAAAAAAACCATAGAAAAGGATGAAGCTCTTAATCAAAAATATGGTCAGTCTTCGCTGTAAAATGATAGTGAAGTCTGAGTTAGAAAAATTGCTTGTGCATTTCACTACTGTGGAACTGGGTGAAGTGGAAATCAAGGGAAAACTCGGTGCAAGGAAACAAAAACAGCTCAAAATCTCTTTACGGAAGTTTGGTCTTGAGCTGATGGAGGATAAAAAAAGTATACTTATTGAAAAAATAAAAAATATAGTTATTGAAAGGATCCATTATGATGATGAATCCCTTAAAACTAATTTCTCCGATTACCTGAGTGAGAAATTAAAATATGATTATCATTATCTCTCCAATCTTTTTTCTGAAGTAAAAGGTACCACTATAGAACATTATATTATCTCGCACAAAATTGAACGTGCAAAAGAACTCCTGATTTATAATGAACTGACACTTACTGAAATTGCCTTTAAACTTCATTACAGCAGTGTAGCGCATCTATCCAACCAATTTAAAAAAGTTACAGGCTTAACGCCTTCTTTTTTTAAAAAGATGAAACATAAAAGGCTTATTGAATATGAAAATTTGTGAATAGACTTTCTTTATCCTATTCATAGTCAGTTTAAAATCAGTAAATTATGTAATTTTTTTCTACAATTGTGTAATGTTTATTCTTTTTAATAAACTGAACTTTACTTTCGGTAGAACATAAATTGAAGGAGAATCAAAACGACATGATCAGTAAGGACACGGGGTTGGAAAAAGCAAAAGCACATATTATTGTTGAGATCACTGAATACGTCCCTCATGCTGTGTTGAGCAAAACGATTATTAAAAAGACAACTGGGAATATAACTGTTTCTTCATTAGATGCTGGTGAAGGATTAGCTGAGAAAACTTCTCCCTTCGACAATTATATTCAAATAATTGACGGAGCTGCCGAACTTATTATTAACGGTAAGAAATACAAGGTTAGATTAGGAGAGGGCATAATTATCCCCGCTCATACAAAACATAAATTCAATGCCAATGAGCAATTCAAGATGATATCAACAATTATCAAAAGTGGCTATGAAGATTAGGAGCATTAAATAAATATACAATGGGCAAACATATTATTTGGATGATTATCGGTTGCACAGTTCCTCTGCTGCTGATTTTACTTCTGCCATTATTTGGCATTACCGAAAACTACTCATTTCTTACATTCATCGTGTTTATGTTTGCCTGCCATCTGCTCATGCCGATGCATCACGGGAAACATGGCCGGGGGGACCATAAAGAAAATTCTGAAACCATTAAAACAGATGACCATGAATCACATCAACATTAGAAAATTCGGATTGGCCTTTGGTATTACCGGAGCATTGCTATACTTCGGCTGCGCTATGGTTATGCTCATATCAGGACATGACAGTACTGTAACATTTTTCAACACCCTGCTTCATGGCATAGATGT
>JBAZCD010000096.1:0-8259 GCA_041671205.1 Pedobacter sp. | reverse complement strand
CTCTGTTAGCTGGACCTTCTGGTTCGGTATCGGCGAATGGGGTTTGAATAAAACAGTTGGATGGGCCTGGGATATTACCGGTTTCGTTTGGTGGGTAGGTATTGGTCATGCCGGTACGCTTATCTCGGCGGTATTACTCCTGTTCCGGCAGAACTGGCGAAATTCAATTAACCGATCTGCAGAGGCAATGACTATTTTTGCCGTTATCTGTGCCGCAACTTATATTATTTCACACATGGGTCGTCCATGGTTGTTTACCTGGGCGCTTCCCTTACCAAATCAGTTCGGATCATTATGGGTGAACTTCAACTCACCATTGGTATGGGACGTATTTGCGATCTCAACTTATTTCTCGGTATCACTGGTATTCTGGTACACCGGATTACTTCCTGATATTGCTACCATCCGCGACCGTGCAAAAGGTACCCGTCGTCGCGTTTACTCTATTTTATCTTTCGGATGGAATGGTTCAGTAAAAACCTGGCAACGTTTTGAGTTAGTATCTCTGATCTTAGCGGGTGTTTCTACTCCGCTGGTACTTTCGGTACACACGATTGTATCCATGGACTTTGCAACATCACTGGTTCCGGGATGGCATACCACCATCTTCCCTCCTTATTTCGTTGCGGGAGCGATCTTCTCAGGATTTGCAATGGTTCAAACCTTATTGCTTATTACCCGTAAGGTAATGAACTTTGAAAACTACATCACGATGTTCCATATAGAATCGATGAATAAGATTATCATTCTTACCGGTTCAATTGTAGGTGTTGCTTACTTAACCGAATTATTTATTGCGTGGTACTCTGGAGTAGAATACGAACAGTATGCATTTTTGAACAGGGTAAGCGGTCCGTATTGGTGGGCTTACTGGATCATGATGACCTGTAACGTAATTTCTCCGCAGTTATTCTGGTTTAAAAAGATTCGTACAAGCATTGCTTTGTCATGGATCTTATCCATAGTTGTGAATATCGGTATGTGGTTTGAGCGTTTCGTAATTATCGTTACCTCATTGCACCGTGATTACCTTCCTTCAAGCTGGGTAATGTTCTACCCTAGCTGGGTGGATGTAGGTGTATTCATCGGATCGATCGGGGTGTTTTTTACCTTATTCCTGCTGTTCTTAAGAGTATTGCCTGCCATTGCGATGGCAGAGGTTAAGTTACTGCTTAAGAGTTCAAGTGATCAGGCTAAGCAAAAACTGATCCGCGAGAAGGCTGTAGATAGTGGAGAAGCTGAATACTACCAGGAATCTCTTGTAAAGTATGATAGTATTTCTCCAAAAGTTGCTGAATTCCAAAAAGTTTAAAGATGAGTAATATAAAATATATTTTAGGTCATTTTGAAGATCCGGATGATCTGATGCATGGAATAGACAAGCTGCAGGAGAACAACGTAAGTGTTTACGATGTATACACT
Organism: Pedobacter sp.; assembly: GCA_041671205.1. Taxonomy (GTDB): domain Bacteria; phylum Bacteroidota; class Bacteroidia; order Sphingobacteriales; family Sphingobacteriaceae; genus Daejeonella. Next base: position 6,837 of record JBAZCD010000096.1, on the reverse strand, counting down.
CCTATGCCTATTCACGGTATTGAAGATAAATTAGGAATCAAACGTTCAGGGCTTGGTAAAGTGGCATTTGGTTTCGGTTTGACCGGTACCATCACAGCGATCTCTATGATAACGTATATGCTTGTTATCGATTGGCCAATGAATATCGGTGGTAAGCCTCATTTCGCATTTCCGGATTTCGTTCCGATTATGTTTGAGCTAACCGTATTGTTCGCCGCATTCGGAATGGTTGGGACCTATTTCTTTGTAAATCACCTGGCTCCGGGCCGCGCTCCAAGGGTAATGGATCTCCGTGCCACCAATGATAGATTTGTGATTGCGATTGATGCAAAAACAAATACTTCGCATGATCAAATAGATAACATTTTAAAAGAAGCCGGTGCTGTTGAAATTAAGCACAACGAAAGGAAATATGTTAGTTATGAATAAGCTCCTAATAATTTGTACCGCTTTTTTAACTGTGGCAGCTGTTACAGTTACTTCTTCCTGTTCAAATAATAGAAGTACGGGACTCGAATTTGCCCGTAATATGTATGATCCGATCGGTTATAATCCGGATCAGCCTAATAAGAACTTTAAGGATGGTAAAACTGCTCAGAATCCGCCAGCCGGTACTATGCCTGTTGGATTTGACAAAAATGACGTTTATCCGAATACACTTGAAGGCTATCAGGCCGCAGGCGCAGGATTAAGTAATCCGCTTCCGGTAAGTGTACCTACTCTCGAGCAGGGTAAAACGCTTTATCTTAATATGTGTTCTCATTGTCATGGTCTGGAAGGAAAAGGTGATGGTTCTATCGTTAAACTTGGTAAATTTCCTGCTCCGCCTTCATATGCTACTGGAAATTCTTCCAGAGGTGGCGCAATGAAAGACCTTACTGATGGTAAGATCTACCATACGATCACTCACGGTGTTAACCTGATGGGTTCACATAAATCTCAATTGTCTCCGCAGCAACGGTGGAAAATTGTTATGTACGTTCATGAATTACAAAAATTACAATAGTCAATTGCTAAAACCAGATGGGAAATCATAATCACACTCATAATTTCACTGAACAATTTACATTTTCGGGAAAATTAAAAACCTGGACCTTAATAGCAATAGTGGTTGGAATTCTTGCCATAGCTTTTGGTTTCGTTACAGGACAGCAGGAACGCACTTTTGCCAATCTGCTTTTAATGGCTTATTATTTTACCTGTGTATGTGCAACAGGTTTGTTTTTTCTTGCTCTGCAATACGTAGCACAGGCTGGATGGGCAACAGGTTTGTTAAGGATACCGCAGGCAATGTCAAGGGTACTTCCTATTGCATCACTTGTATTATTTGTGGTATGTGCTGCAGGATTGTTAACACATAATTTATATCATCACTGGAATGGAGAAGGTTTAACAGACCCAACCAGTCCGAATTTTGATAAAATTATAGCCGGAAAAGCAAGCTTTTTAAATGTTCCTTTCTTTTTAACCAGACTTGCAGTATTTCTGGGTGCTTATAGTTTCTTTGCATGGTTATTTGCAAAATACACCAAAGCGCAGGAAATGGAAGGCGGACTTGTATACCACGATAAGAACTTTAAATGGTCGGCTGTTTTCCTGATCGTATTCGGGTTCACTACCCCGATCTGGGCATTTGATACCATCATGTCGCTTGAGGCCCACTGGTTTTCAACCATGTTTGGCTGGTATAACTTCGCGGCCATGTGGGTTAGCGGACTCTGTGTAATTACTCTTCTGGTGATCTTCATGAAAAAGGCCGGTTACTTAACCTGGATCAATGAGAATCACTTGCATGACCTGGGTAAATTCATATTTGCCTTCTCTATATTCTGGACCTATGTATGGTTCTCTCAGTTCGTTCTTATTTATTATGCGAACATGCCTGAGGAAACGGTTTATTTCTACAAACGCTGGGAACCGGAATATCTTCCCTGGTTCTGGTTAAATATCATTATAAACTTTGTATCACCTTTGCTTATCCTGATGTCAAGAGACTCCAAGCGTCAGATGAATACTTTAATGGTTGTGTGTATCATGCTTTTATGTGGTCACTGGCTTGATTATTATATGATGATCATGCCTGGAACCGTTGAGTCTCATCGCGGTTTTGGTCTTATCGAAATTGGTATAGCGATAGGCTTTGTAGGATTGTTTACCTTCCTGACACTTAATCAGTTAAGTAAGCGGTCATTGGTGATAGAAAATCATCCTTTCATGGAGGAGAGTATTAATCACCAGATTTAAACACAGTTCTTAATAGCAAAAAGAAAATAGTACGAATAAAATGAGGTTAAGAGAAATTTTTAATATCAGGACTGTAACTGCATTACTAGTTATATGCGCCCTTACTGTAACGAAGAGCGTTTCATACGCGCAGGTTCAGGATTCTACAGTCGTATCAACGACGGCTGCCATTGATACGGCAGCTAAAGCCGCAGCAACAGATCTGGCTCCGTCATCTGTTCCATTGATCAGTACTGCGGTAGATACTGCAGCGAGGTACATGAACATGCAGCCTGTTGCCGTGACAAAAGATTATTCAGAGGCGTACAAATCAGGTACTTATTATTTTCTGATGTTTTTCCTTTTATGCGTATTCATAGCGATCATTGGAAAAATATTGAAAGTATATGAGCTGAGCCGTGAAATGCAGGGTATCAAAGCCAGTTTTAACGGCAGAAGAATTCAGGGTGTTTTCCTTGGAATCATATTGTTTATAGGTTTGTATGGAGTTTATTGGTCTTATACCGTTCAGGGTCCGATGAGTTTGCATGAATCAGCATCTGAGCATGGCTTGGATATTGATTTCATGTTCAATACGACTTTAATATTGACCACAGTTGTATTTATACTGACCCACATTGCTCTGTTTGGTTTTTCATTTAAATACAGAGGTTCTGAGAATAGAAAGGCTTATTTCTATCCGCATAATAATGCTTTAGAAAGAATCTGGACTATTATTCCGGCAATTGCTTTAACAGTTTTGGTATTATTAGGGTTCTTTACCTGGAGGGGTATTACCAATGTTTCTCCTGAAGATCAGAAGAAAGCAATCAGTATCGAAGTTACCGGTGAGCAGTTTAAGTGGAGCCTTCGTTATGCCGGTGCTGATAACCAGGTTGGTAAACGTAATTACAAGTTAATTACACCTACCAATGGCCTTGGCATTGATTTTAAAGATCAGAAGAGCTGGGATGATAAACTAACAAGTGAAATTGTTATTCCTGTAAATAAACCGATTCGTGTAACCATCGGATCTAAGGATGTATTGCATAGTTTCTACCTGCCTGATTTCAGAGTTCAGATGAACGCAGTTCCTGGTATGCCAACGTATTTCCAGTTTACTCCGCGTCTTACTACTGCTCAGATGAAAGAGAAGCGTAACGATCCGAAATATGAATACACACTTCTTTGTGCCAAAATCTGCGGTGCAGGACATTATAATATGCAGGCTAAAGTTACCGTAGTAACTGAAGCCGAATATGCAGCCTGGATTGCTAAGCAGCCTTTATATTATAATGACGATATTAAAAAAGAACTTCAGCTGGTTGAGAAAACCACCGCTGAAGAAAACAACAAAATGGCTTTAAATACAAATACTATCATAAAATAATTATGGCAAGCACTGCAATACACGATTCAGCCGTACTTCACCACCACGACGATCACGGTCATGATCACGGACATCATAAGGAAACGTTTTTAACTAAATATATCTTTAGTCAGGATCATAAAATGATCGCCAAACAGTTCCTGATCACAGGGATTATTATGGCAGTTGTTGCGATGATCTTATCAATTCTTTTCAGATTACAGTTAGCCTGGCCGGACAAGAGTTTCCCTCTCTTGGAAACATTCCTTGGCGAGAAATGGGCTGAAGGCGGCAGGATTAAACCCGATTTCTATCTGGCAATTGTGACGATACACGGTACCATGATGGTATTCTTTGTACTAACTGCCGGATTGAGCGGAACCTTCAGTAATCTTCTTATTCCATTGCAGCTGGGAGCCAGGGATATGGCTTCTCCGTTTCTGAATATGATCTCCTACTGGCTGTTTTTTACTGCATGTGTGATCATGATGGGTTCTTTCTTTGTGGAGAGCGGACCGGCGAGTTCAGGTTGGACAGTTTATCCGCCGCTATCTGCTTTACCTAAAGCGATCAGTGGTTCAGGTACGGGTATGACCCTGTGGCTGATCAGTATGGTTTGCTTTGTCGCATCATCTATGATCGGTGCTCTGAACTATATTTCAACCATCCTGAATATGCGTACTAAGGGTATGGATATGTGGAAAATGCCACTAACAATCTGGGCATTCTTCTTAACAGCCATTGTAGGTGTTTTATCATTCCCTGTATTGGTTTCGGCAGTGGTACTCTTAATATTTGACCGCAGTTTTGGAACCAGTTTCTACTTATCTGATATTGTTGTTGCCGGCCAAATTCTTCCTAACCAGGGGGGTAGTCCGGTATTATGGCAGCATTTATTCTGGTTCCTTGGACACCCTGAGGTTTATATCGTAATTATGCCTGCATTGGGTATTACTTCTGAAGTAATCGCCACCAACTCCAGGAAGCCAATTTTTGGTTATCATGCGATGGTATATTCCCTGATTGGTATTACGGTCTTGTCATTCATTGTCTGGGGCCACCATATGTTCGTTACTGGTATGAACCCATTCCTTGGCGGAGTGTTTATGATCACTACACTGATCATTGCGGTTCCATCAGCGGTAAAAACCTTTAATTATCTGGCAACCATCTGGCGCGGTAATCTTCGCTTTACCCCGGCAATGTTATTTGCAATTGGTCTGGTTTCTTTCTTCATCTCCGGAGGGTTAACCGGTTTGTTCTTAGGAAACGCTGCCCTGGATATTAACTTACATGATACTTATTTCGTAGTGGCCCACTTTCACCTTGTAATGGGTTGTGCGGCAATCTTTGGGATGCTTTGTGGTGTTTATCACTGGTACCCTAAAATGTTCGGACGTATGATGGATGAGCGTTTAGCTTATTTGCACTTCTGGCTAACCTTTATTGGTGCTTACCTGGTATTCTTCCCAATGCACTTTATGGGTATTGACGGTGTTCCCCGTCGTTATTATGCTTTTACTGAGTTTGCATTTATGCAGGAGTGGTTAACTGTGAATGTTTTCATAACATGGGCGGCAATTATTTCAGCTCTGGCTCAGGTGGCATTCCTCTGGAATTTCTTTTACTCCATATTCTATGGTAAAAAAGCGACTCAGAATCCATGGAACTCAAATACACTGGAATGGACTGCACCGGTAGAGCATCTGCACGGAAACTGGCCTGGAGAAATTCCTTCAGTTTATCGCTGGCCATATGATTACAGTAAGCCAGGACATCATACAGACTTTATTCCTCAAACAACTCCGTTCTCTGAGACTATGAGTTCTAACCTTGCCCATGATTTTGAAGATAATCCGGAAGCTGAGCATATTCAGCAGGAATGGGATAAAGAACATGCAGCAGAGCGTCATTCCGCAGAAAAGGTTTAATAACTGAAGGATCAAAATAATGAGCAGGCGATATGAAAATATCGCCTGCTCATTATTTTGATCCTTCATCTGTCAACCGTCCGATAGGACTTTTATTATATCATTTGTGTTGATCCATAATCAATATGTGGCTGATGGATACCAGTATAAATATTTTTCCTGCGTACTTTTGCCAATGGTTGTTTATGGGGTAGTTGATGTGATTTTATCTTATTCCGGCTTGCTGCTGGTTGCTCAATCGAAACATATCTTTCTGGTTTCATTGCTTTTTGGGAGCCAGTCTTGTCTGCATCTATTTTGGAATAAAAAGTATATTAAACCAGTGAAACAGTTTATACAGTGAGGAATTTTATATCCGATTTCAATAAATTAATTAAACTAAGATTAACCCTGACGGTGGTTTTTTCTGCTTCTATCTGTTTTCTGATGGGAAGCAGGCTGCAGGGCGATATAAACTGGTTTAACTGGATGATTCTTACTCTTGGCGGATTCCTGGTTACCGGGGCGGCCAACGGTTTTAATGAGATTATTGAGAAAGATTTGGATAAATTAATGAGACGCACCATGGACAGGCCTATTCCATCTGGAAAAATGACCACAGGCCAGGCGCTTGTTTTAAGTTTAATCATGGGGATTTCAGGAACTTTTCTTTTAGTCCGCCTTAATTTCCCGACCGGAGTACTCGCGGTATTTTCAATATTTCTTTATGCATTCGTCTATACTCCGATGAAACGAAAATCACCTATTGCAGTATTTATAGGTGCTTTTCCCGGTGCTTTGCCCCCTCTTATTGGCTATTTTGCGGCATTTAATGAACCTCAAATCTCCTGGATCCCAATCATATTATTTCTGATTCAATTTGTATGGCAGTTTCCTCACTTCTGGGCAATTGCATGGGTACTTGATGAGGATTATAAAAGAGCAGGATTTCGATTATTGCCAACCACCAGACAGGATGGAACGAGCGCATTGATCACCTTGCTTTCAACAATTATCCTGATTCCTGTAAGTTTGATGCCAACAATTTATTTAATGCCATCAGGATATGCTTTTGGCGGGAATGTTTATTCAGTTATTGCCTTAATTGCAGGATTATATTTTGCATGGCAGGCAGCAGAACTGTATAAGAACAAAGATGTGGCATCAGCAAAAAAGCTAATGTATACGTCTTTTTTTTACCTGCCGATACTGCAGCTAACCTTATTGTTTGACTTTATTGCCTAAAAAATTTATAAAAATGGAGAATTTACAAGTTGAGGATAAACATAATTTTAAAGCACGGAAATTTTTAATGTGGCTTTTCATCATAGCATC
>JBAZCD010000095.1:0-8345 GCA_041671205.1 Pedobacter sp. | reverse complement strand
TCTCCATTCACTGGCGTATTTATTTAGTTACCAGCTCATCTAAGCTCCTAGTTTCTAGTCCCATACCTGAATTATAACACAATCTTTCTATAGGCTTTAAAGCTTCATTCAAAATGCCTGGTGAGCCGTAGGAGTTCTTCTTGGAACCAATTTCTGCTTGAACTCAAACAGCTCTACTCTATTATACCCGAAGCTGGATCGTATTTGCCAGCAATAACTACTACTAGTTATTAGAACCTTATAGATTTTATTTTTCAATCTTTGAAATCTATAATGAGGAATGTTTAATTTTTGGCACAGGGATGTGCTGGGAAAATACAATCCTGAAGATAGATGGGTTGGACTTGACTATAATAAATTACTCTTAGACCCAGAACTCGCCAGACTTACCTTTATCCACGAGATAACTCATAGCGTCTTAGGTTCAACAACCGACTTTGGTATGGCAACACAAACAATATACCAACTGCTTCCCCAGATGAAGCATTTAACTAAAGATGATAGAGAAAGAATAAAAAGAGCATTGAGAAATTCCCAAATCCTTGTTCAAGAAGGAAGTGCGACTTTAATGGAAACATTGTTTCACGGAAAGGAGATTGGAAAGAAGAATGCTATTCAGTGGGCATACCAGCATTTACCGTCTGACTATTGGCAAAGATTGGAGAAATTACTTTTTGTATTTGATATGGGGTTAAGTTATAGAGACTACTTTACAAAGAAAATTCCGAATCTGGCGATGCACACAAGGATTAGAAAGCAAATAGCTGACTTAGACCTACTTTCAAGTGCTGATAAGTTTATTAACTATTTATCAAACGATGATAACAATCCAGACGCACGGTTTAACAAACTAATTGATGTTATAAGATCTAGAACCTACCTGTCGACTAAGCCTGTCGAGCAAATATGCACCGAATGTGGGATCAAATTGTTTCCAGATACTTCTAAGGAGGATGTAGCCGACTTTCTTAATTACCTTGCTAATTTGATCGGAGATACTCGTAAATATACCGCATCTGATGTTGGAGACCTTGCTCAGGGTAAAACAGCAATCTTGAAAGCGAGTGAAGAAACAATAATCGCAAATATGAACCTAAATCTAGCAGAGACAGGTATTTTTCTGGAGGAAGTTGATCATCTCTTAAACTACATCGATGGAATTGAGACAATTGTGGTCAATCTCCTTGGCGATGATATTGATGAAAAGAAAGAACTCGAACTTTTGACTGGTAAAAAATATGAAGGGGGAATAGTTGCCTTTACTAATACGTATGAAAAATATCTATTACCTCTAGATTTGAAAAAACTAGCTTCTCTGACGAAAAATGAATTAAGTAACAAAACCTTAATCGTTAAATGGGGTCTTTATGACCTTGGTGGAAAGGAAATTAACCTTATATCGGGGTCACGGAAGCCGGATGTGGTTTTATACAACACAGTTAAGAACTTGTCTGACAAATTTAAGCCTTGGTTTGAGAGCGGAAAAACAGTGAGTTATCTTTATCTTGGAGCAACAGAAGATCATCCCTTACAATCTCTACTGCTTAAAGATGAGAATGGCGTATTACATTTAGTTAATACTTATGGAAACAAATACATTCGCGAATTTATCGAACCCAACAGAAAGTCTTTAATTAGAGAGAAACCAGCCTTCTTTTTAGAAGATGCAAAGCATATTAATGACACTATGAGTACTTGGATGGGCTTACCTTGGGAAATTGATTGGTTTAACACAATGCTTGAGGATGACATCAAATATAGAGTTAAACCATAATCTTTGTTATTATACCTGTGAAATGTATTTTAAGTTAAATTGGTTGTTTGGAATTACAATCATACCTTTTGAAAAGATTGAACTACCATTTGTTTTTGGAAACGAACCTCCATTTGTAATAAGTATTAAGAACAAAGACAAAAACACTACCAAATTCAAGGTTGGTTTCAAATCGTACGGAAAAAGTCAGGAAGAAAAACAAATAATTCGAAAACACTTTATGCCTGAATATGAACTTGAAAAAATCCCAGCCACGATGTCACTTGAAATTACATTTCAACATAAATTTATTAGCAAAAATTTTGATCAAAATTCGATAGAAAATATGTTGATAAATTATTTACCAAATATCAAAATCGCGGTCGAAAGATTTTATGATGCATACCGAAAACTTATCTTTATTAAACAGATTGATTCTAAATGCACTTTTGAGGAAGTGTCCGCTACCCTAAAACGAAATCTTCCATTGTCTTTTAAGGAACTTAGAGACTTACTTCTTTATGATGCGTCTTTTAGAAAAAAATCTGTGCAAGGCGTAATAAGTGAGGGGAAAGGTGCAAGTTTTAGCAATTTACAAAAACCTGAATTGGAGACATTTAGGAATTTTCTTAAAAAAGGACAAACATTGCCAGAAAGCTGGCTGTTTTCAGCATTTGTTAGTTATCACGAAGAAAGATATGACGAGACGGTTATTTCGTCCGCAATTGCACTAGAATCGGCTTTGTCGCGATGGATTGAAAAGAAACTGAAAAATAAACAAATAACTTTGTCGGAAATTGAAAAACTCATAAATAACGCAAGTAAGCGAGATGTGTTACTAATTGTTTATAAGACATTAAATGGAAAGATTACAGAAACACAAAAGACCGACATAATAGAGGTTTTTAATTTGAGAAATTCTCTAGTTCACGGAAGAGGAAAATTTAAGGGTCGCGAAAAGGCGAATAAAGCGCTTGCAACAAGTCTTGACTTTCTAAAAAATCTTGATTATTTCAAAAACTAATGCCTCAATTACACAATCAAATCAATAAACTCTGGTATAACCCTACTTACGAAAAATTTAAGAGAAGTTCGTTTGTGAAACAGATTTATGTTCAAAAGGATTCCTATGATTTTATTTCAACTGGTGCGTTCCTTATTAAAATGGCACGAAAATACTCAAAAACACATATTCCTTGGAATCAAGATAGAAGATTAGAAATCCTCGCCAACCCCAGACTAGAAAATGCTTTGTTTTCATTAGGTGCAGAATATCTAATAAAGGGGGTTTTTCTTAATAAAGGTTTTGCAGTGAACAAACCATTAAAAGGTGCAAATTTCGCCGATTATCCAATCAGAATATCTAAAAATAAAGGTAAGTTGGATAGGTCAGATGTTCAAACACTCCGGTATTTCATAAAAAATATCGACAAGGTTATAGATTTTACAAATTTCGACAATAAGCAAAAAAAGGAAGAGAAAAAGGAAAAAGACAAGGTTAAAGGTCAAGGTCTGACCGGAATAACAAGACTAACAATTCCATACCAAAAGTCACAAATCCTGTTAGATTATGTCCTGTTCAAACGAAATTTCTCCCTGCATAGACCCTTTATAATGCCTGAGTTTGTTGGTCTGACAAATCAGATTTTTGATTTTCTTAATTATATAGCTAAAAATGGGTGTGGAAAAACGATAATCGAGTTAGCAAAGCTTAAGAGTATAATGACCTAATGGATAATGATCATATTATAGCTCAGCAGAATTTGGAAAATGCTTCTGAAAGGCTGAAAAAAGTAGATTCTTCAGTAGCTGATCTTATAAACAATATGAGAGGAAAATCTATGAATTTCTACAATAGACTATCATTGATGGCAGGTGGAGTCTTAAGTTTAAGTATAACCTACATCGGATATTTAGCCTCAGTACCTAATCGGCAATTTTCCTTCGCTGAACTCTTGTTTTTAGGCTGGATTTTTCTTTTAGTTGCAATTTTTGCGGGTATGTATAGAAACCATTTCAATCTCGATATGGGTCATTATCAAGCCATTAATATACTTAACGATGCTCGTTTGCAACAATACAAGGCTTCTTTGACTATGTTGGAAAATTATCCACATCAATTCGCAAATCTCAAGACCACTGAAGATGTTGAAAAACAAATTGAAGTTACTAAAAATAATATCTCTCTTCTAGAGAAAGCGATTAATACAAATAAATCAAGTGAAAAACGAGAATCATTTCTTTGGCTTACCTGTCAGTCAGCTACACATATAAGCTTCTTTTTGGGAATTGTTCTCATAACCGTCTTTGCCGCACTAAACTTACCTGTGAACATAGAATTTACAATTTGGCAATCACTAACAGGAAAATAGTTAGTCTTCGTTAGTAGATTCTGTCACTATAAACGTGGATACCTGCACACGAAGCAAAATTAAAACAAATCTTTAACGTTTATTCCTAGCGTTTTTGCCATTTTTTGGAGAACTTTAAGTGATGGATATCTTAGTCCTTGTTCAATTGATCCAACATATCCCGAGCTTATACCAACCCTTACGGCAAGATCGACCTGAAGAAGACCTTTTTGTTTTCTAGCTTTTTGAATTTTTTGACCAAGTGCCTTCAAATTTCCTTTTCTCATTTGTTTATTATTCCTAAATGCCAACAATCCTGCTCCGACTATTTGTCGGAATTTATGCGTAAAATACGCTTGACTTATATCCTTACTAAGAGTTATTATTCTTCTGATGAAGAAGTCGTTGAAATGGATTGGTATAGGAATAGCAATCTTGTTTGTAATTGGTTTGATAGGTACGTCTGGCAACAAAAGTAACTCCATAAAAGATGCTTTCAATCAGGGAAAAGAAGATGCTAAACAAGACCTGTTTACTAAAGACATAGCATCCAAAAAAATACAGGATTATGAACTTCAAGTTGAGCTTAAATCTCCTACAATTCCAAAGGGAACTACAATTCTCGAAGCTTACGAAATTAGGGGAAAAGTTCCGGCAATAAAAAATCTAGGTTGGAATGTTACTGAAAACATCCAAGGTGTGTATACAGTTAGTTTCAAGGAGCAGATAGGAGATTTGGTAACAGAAGCTACGTGGGAAGTCACTAAAGACACTATAAAAGCCTTAAATGGCACCGCCTTAGTCTATACACCTGAATTAGGAGAACAGCCAAATGAAGTACAAGGAAGCGATTTAGAGAAGCAAATCTATAGTACTCTATTAGAATTACTTGAAAAGTATCCAAATACAAGTGTAGAAGAACAAGATGCTTCAGAGATAAGAGCAGTTTCTGAAACTGCAACCAAATATAAAATAACAACCGACAAAGTAAGAGATATTTTTACAAAATTGGATGCGACAAGATACAACTAATCAAGACTCTTCTTTTGAAAAAATAAGCTTGACAACGTAGATATATTAGAATAAAGTAAAGTATACGGACTCGTATACTTTTATGTTTACAAACACCAAATTTCTCCACGATAAGCTTCTAGAAGATGAATCACTTGGTAAAGCTGAAACCTTTATAAATACTAAATTATTTACTGCAAGCGATACTTCGTTGTCATATAGACTTCTAAACATATTAGGAGAAGAAGATTTATTAGTTGGTAAAAAGAAAGGCAAAATGGATTGGAGAAAATTTACTTTCAAGGAGCTTGTTTATATTTCAATACTAAATGAACTTAAAAAATTTGGCTTGAAATATGAAGATCTAAAATCGGTCAAAGAAAGCTTTTTTAATATGAAAGCTGACCAATTTAATATAAATGGCGAAAACCCAACCTTGGGAGATGTCTTAATACTTTACGTCTTCAAAGGTGTTGAGGTCAGTTTAATTTATTTTAACCCTGATGAAATTTTTTATGTCGATCCATTTACTGAGTTAGCTTTACCCAAAGAACTACAATCATTCGTACACATTACTCTTAACCCTCTAGTAAACAGGTTGTGGACAAGGTTTGGCAATGAATCGTTTCCTATTCTAGTTTCCAATGACTCTCAATCTATGAAAATACTTCACCAACAATTAACAAACAAAGAGGAAAAAGTAATAGAACTGCTTCGAGACAAAAACAACTCCTCAGTTAAGATTAAAAAGGAGAGTAACGATATTAGCCTTGCCTATGCAGAAAAGACAGATTCAACACTTCCTAATGAGACGCCCGTCTCAAATTTACTAAGACTTCTTAAATCAAGTGATTTTGAGGATATTAAAATTACTAAAAGAAACGGAAAAATAGTAAACATTAAGACAGAGGAATCAATCAAACTTTAGGCTGAGCAAGTAAAACTTGCAGGCATTATATATTTTTGCTTTAAGTATCAAGAATTACTTGGACTTAGGCAGGCGAAAGCCACCTAGTTCAATGGTTGATAACGAAATACTTAAAACAAGGTTAAAGAAACAATTAAAGGAATTAAAACTCTCTGATAAGCAGGAAGAAGTGGTTGTTAAAGAACTTAACTATTTGTCCAATCTATTAATCGATATTTATATTAATAAAACAAAAAATGATAAGTAAAAAACAACTTAAAGCAAACCAAGAAAATGCAAAGTTGGGCGGAGTTAAAACTGAGGCCGGAAAGTCTGTGTCTAAATTCAATGCACAAACTCACGGAATTATGCGACAGTCTATTGTGGAATCCGAGAAAGAAAACTTTCAGACCATTTTTACAGAGTTGTTTGAGTATTTCAAACCGAACGGCATTATTGAAAACTTACTAGTTGAAAGGTTGTCAATTTACTACTTGAAATTATTGAGAACTCAAAAGGCTGAGTCTGGATACATTAATGGTATATTAAATACTTCCATAATAGATTTTGCTTCGAGGAGTAAAAACAAATCGAGACTGGGTAGCGAAAACATTGGTATTTTATGTGATATTTATTCAAGATATGAGACAACTGTTGAAAATAAGTTTTTCAGAGCCTTCCACGAATTAGAAAGAATACAAATGGGTTCGTTTGGCAAAAACAACATCAATTTATGAACAGCATTGTTATATACACAAGGGTATCTTCTAAAGAACAGTTAGATGGAACAAGTCTTGAAGTTCAAGAGCGGATTTGTAGAGATTATGCCATAAGAGAAGGATTTGAAATTGAAAAGGTATTTCAAGAACGAGGCGAAAGCGCAAAAACAGTTAATAGACCTGTTTTGAAGGATTTGCTTCAATATATTGAAAATAATCATAAAAAACTTAATGCAGTTATTGTTTACAAAGTTGATAGATTAGCCAGAAATTCATTTGATCACGCCTCATTAAAAATTGGGTTTAACAAGTTGGGGTTACGACTTTTATCTGCAACTGAGAGTCTTGAAGATACCCCTGTTGGACGATGGGTAGAAACAATGTTAGCAGGAACTGCTCAGCTTGATAATGAGGTAAGAACAGAAAGAAGTACAAATGGTATGCGAGAGGCTGTGCGACAAGGTAGATACGTTTGGGGAGCTTCCAGGGGGTATCTAAACTCTGGTGGAAGGGGTGTGTCGAATTTAATTCAGGACACGCCTGAGCTAGTTCGATTAGTTAGAAAAATTTGGGAGTTAATTGATTCAGGTTTTACCTTAGAAGAAGCAAGAAATACTATAACAAAGGAGGGTTTACGTGGCACATCAGGAAAACCAATATGTAAAAGCCAGTTTCATAAAATGATTAGGAATAAGATTTATATGGGTGTTATTGAGAAATTTGGTTTGAGCATAGTTGGCAATTTTAAGGCTATTGTTGAACCTGAGTTGTTTATTAGAGTTTTGGATAAACTAGATCACAAAAGAAAGAATATACCGATTTATAGAAAAGATAATGTAGATTTCCCTTTGAGAGGCTTTGTAACCTGTGTGCATTGTAATAAACAACTGACTGCAAGCTGGTCTAGGGGTAATGGAGGTAAATTTGGCTATTATCGGTGTATGTATTGTAAAGGAATTAACTATAAAAAAGATTTGATCGAGAGCAAGTTTATTCAATTCTTGAAAGACCACAGTTATAAACCATCACTTAAAAGCGCTCTAGTGGAATCAATCAAGGCTAATTTGGAATACAGAAATGAATCTAGATCAAAACGCAAAGTGGAAATAGCCAATAGATTAAGCATTCTTAGTTCACAGGAGAAGCAGATCGTTGAAAAAAATTTATCTAACGTTTATAACGACAACCTCACAAGAGAGATGTTGGAAGTAAATCAGCAAGAACAAACTGATCTAAACATTGAACTAGATGGCTATAACGATGATGAGGGTGAAACTATAAAGATTGTTGAGCGTAGCATCTCAATTCTTGAAGATATAAGCAACGTTTGGTTAAGTGCTGACCTAGACGTTAAAAAGCGGTTCCAAAAGTTTCTATTTTCTGACGGAGTATCTTTTGACGGTGAAAAATTTAGAACCACCGAATTAGCCCTATGTCTCGGGCAAAATGAGGCACTCTTAGATCAAAAGTCTACTACTGTGAGCCCAGATGGATTCGAACCATCAACCTTTTCCTTAAGAGGGAACCGCTCTGCCATTGAGCTATGGGCCCTTAAACGAATAATGTGAACTACTCATTTGTAGGTTCAAACGATATTATAGCTC
>JBAZCD010000094.1:0-8392 GCA_041671205.1 Pedobacter sp. | reverse complement strand
ATACCTAATGCATCAAAATCAGGAAAAGAAACAGAGATAAAATTAGGAGTTTTATGATTTCTGATGAGCACTTCCCTGGATAGAAGTTTTTTAAAAACCAGTGCCCCCTCTTTAAAAAGGTCCTTACTGAGATTTAATCTTTTATCCACAATGATTAAGGGCTCAGTATCTCCGTTAAAGAACCCAGCCGCATTGAACAGATGTTTGACCAATACTTCATCCCGATCAAATTCAATGTAATAATCATCATAAGTGCCATCCTGAAAAAATGGGATATTGAAGGCAGGATGCGCGCCGATAGAAAAAAGAATCGGCTTATCATCCTGATTGATCACCCTGTAATTGACACAAAGTTCAGTATCCATCAGTTTATAAGAGATCTGCAGCGAGAATTTATAAGGATAAACAGCAAGAGTACTTTCAGAAAAATCCAGCGTGAATACGGCATGATCTGCTGAGCTATCGGTCATGATAAAATCAGAGTGCCTGGCAAAACCATGCCTTTGCATCGGGTAACTGATCCCTTCAATTTGTATTTGATTATTGATACAGTTTCCAACAACCGGAAACAAATTAGGTGCATGAAACGCCCAGACTGAAGGATCGGCCTGCCATAAATGCTCCAGTCCATTTAATTTATTGAAAAGAGAGCTAAGCTCTGCTCCCTTATGATTGATCCGGACTGCTAAAAATTCATTTTCAAGAATTAACATACCAGGTAATATTTAGCTGTAATGACAATCCGGTTCCCGGTCAATTACAGTTTACGGTTTAAGTATTAAAAGCCGGAATTAAACTTTTTTTCTGTTCACCCAGACTTTCTTTTTGTTTCTGCCATTACGGGGATTTCCTCCACCTGAAGACCTTCTTACTGCCGGACTGTAGACTGGTCCTTCACCAAGTTCTTCAGGCAATGCCATTCTTGGTATTTCTCTCCCGATCAGATTTTCAATAAATGAAAACTTGCGCTGATCTTTTTCATTCACAAAGGTAATTGCGGTTCCGGTTGTTTCGGCTCTGGCGGTCCTGCCGATCCGGTGGATATAATCTTCAGGATCCGGTGGTACGTCAAAATTAATAACCAGGCTGATTCCCTCCACATCAATACCCCGGCTCAGCACATCTGTACCAATAATCACCGGTAAAAATCTGCTTTTAAATGCCCTGAGTACCGTTTCACGTTGTTCCTGTTCCAGATCCGAGTGAAAAGCTTCTGACTTTATTCCCTCTCTCCTGAGGGTCCTGTTCAAATCCTTAACGGTTTCCTTCCGGGAACAAAAAACAAGGACACTTTTATATTCTCCGCCTTTTAACAAGGTGGTAATCAGTTTAATCTTTTGATTATCATAAACCATATAAACCTGCTGAGAGATCCCTGCTGCAGGTTGAGAAAGAGCAATATTGATCTGTTCCGGATCTTTTAATATCGTGTTTGCAAGGGTCCTGATCTTAGGAGGCATGGTTGCCGAGAAAAGCAGGGTTTGTCTTTCTTTAGGTAAATTGCTGATAATCCTTAAAATATCTTCGTAGAAACCCATATCCAGCATACGGTCTGCTTCATCCAGAATAAGGTACTGAAGATGATCCAGTTTTATAACACCCGAAGCCAGATGAGCGATTAATCGTCCCGGAGTAGCGATTACGATATCCACACCGTCCATCATAGCGCGACGCTGCTGCTCGTAAATCATCCCGTCACCTCCGCCATACACTGCAATAGAACTTATTCCTGCAAAATAGGCCAATCCTTCAACTTGCTGATCGATTTGCTGTGCAAGTTCACGGGTTGGTGCAAGGATTAATGCTTTGGTATATTTCTTTTCAGATACGCTGATATGCTGTAATACCGGTAAAAGATACGATGCTGTTTTACCGGTACCAGTCTGGGCACAGGCGATAAGATCTTTATGTTCGAGAATTAGAGGAATAGCCTGAGCCTGTATTGGGGTGGGTTTAACATAACCCATGCTTTGAAGACCTTCAAATAACTGAGGATCAAAATTAAAATCGCTGAATGTCAAGTTGAAATATTAATATTTAAATAAACACAAAAATAGGTAAAACAATTGACAGTTGATAATTGAGAATGGATGAGTGACAAAACCAAAATAATACCAAATAGAAGAAATTATCAATTGTCAACTGTCTATTATCAACTTAATTCCACTTATTAACACCACCCAATTTCTCAACAAATAACATAATTATCAAAAAATATCCTACTTTTGAATCCCGTACAAAACGATGTTTTTTATTAGCTGAGACAGGGTAAAGACCAATCAAATAATAAAGCATTCTTAGAAAATCCTTCAGATATCATGACCAAATACATTTTTGTTACGGGCGGCGTTACTTCGTCGTTAGGGAAAGGTATTATTTCCGCCTCTTTAGCAAAACTTCTTCAATCAAGAGGTTACCGGGTAACTATTCAGAAGTTCGACCCCTATATCAACATTGATCCGGGAACTTTAAACCCTTATGAGCATGGCGAATGTTATGTAACTGAAGATGGTGCTGAAACAGATCTTGATCTGGGTCATTATGAGCGCTTTCTGAATGTTCCAACCTCGAAGGCTAATAACATTACTACCGGAAGAATTTACCAGAATGTGATCAATAAGGAACGAGAAGGCGCTTATCTGGGTAAAACGGTACAGATAGTTCCCCACATCACCGACGAAATTAAACGCAATATGAAAATATTGGGTGAAACGGGTGATTTCGACATCGTGATCACAGAATTAGGCGGTACAGTTGGTGATATTGAATCCCTTCCATTTATTGAGGCTGTACGTCAGCTGCGCTGGGAACTTGGTTCAAGTAATTCTCTGGTAATCCACCTTACGCTTATCCCTTATCTGGCAGCTGCCGGTGAGCTAAAAACAAAACCTACCCAGCACTCTGTTAAAATGTTACTTGAATATGGAATTCAACCGGATATTTTAGTTTGCCGTACCGAGCACCATATTCCCCAGGAATTACGCAAAAAAATAGCTCTTTTCTGCCATGTGAATATCAATGCGGTTATCGAGTCGATCGATGCCTCAACGATTTACGATGTACCTTTACTGATGCTGAAAGAACAGCTTGACAAAACTGTTCTGAGTAAATTAAAATTACCGAATAAAAACGAACCCGATCTGGAAAACTGGAAAGATTTCCTCGGACGACTCAAAAATCCAACTGCTGAAATTAAGATCGGACTGATAGGGAAATATGTAGAACTTCCTGATGCCTACAAATCAATAACCGAGGCATTTATTCATGCAGGCGCTAAAAATGAATGTAAGGTAAGAGTAAAGTCCATTCATTCAGAGAATATTACCGCTGATAATGTTGCTGAAAAATTAAGAGGGCTTGATGGGGTGCTTGTTGCTCCGGGATTTGGGAGCCGCGGTATCGAAGGAAAAATTGAAGCAATCAGGTACGTCAGAGAACATGACATCCCATTCTTTGGAATCTGCCTTGGCATGCAGTGCGCTGTAATAGAATTTGCACGTAATGTACTCGGACTTAAGGATGCTCACAGCACTGAAATGGACGAGAATACCAAAAATCCGGTAATCTCGATGATGGAAGAACAGAAAAAAATCAAAAATAAGGGCGGAACGATGCGTCTTGGCGCTTATACCTGCGATTTAAAAAAGGGCAGCAAGGCAGCAGCAATTTATGGCAAGAGCCACATTTCTGAACGCCATCGCCATCGTTATGAATTCAATAACAATTACCTGGCGCAGTTCGAAAAGGCCGGAATGATTGCTTCCGGTATGAATCCGGATAATAACCTGGTAGAAATCGTAGAACTCAAAGATCATCCGTTTTTTATCGGGGGGCAGTTTCATCCCGAATTAAAATCGACAGTTGATAATCCTCATCCACTTTTTGTTAACTTTGTCGCCGCTTCTTTAAGCTACTCGAAGAAGAAGTAGAGCACAATTAGCAATAAAGACTAAAAAACATAATGGATAGAAATACTTTCACGGGCCTCTTTTTGATATTGATCATATTAGTAGGTTCAACATATCTGATGCAACCCTCTGATGAGGACATCAAAAGAGAAAAAGCAAAACAAACTCAGGATTCATTAGCAAGGGTTACGAAAAGCGAAGCGTCGGTTAAGGCTGCAGTGCCGGACACGGCTAAAGCTGTTTTAGCACCAGCTATTGATTCAACCTTAATAAAATCAGGCCCATTCGGATCGGCACAATCCGGAAGTAATGAGCCTGTTATCCTTGAAAATGAATTCTTAAAGGTTAAAATCAGCCCAAGAGGAGGAAGAATTGCCTCTGTTCAGTTAAAAAACTTCAAGACTTACAGCCAGGAACCTTTGATCATGTTTGAAGGTGAAGGAAATAAATTCGGTTTGATCTTTGGTTCTGCAGGACAGAATATTAACACGAACGAACTTTATTTTGTTCCTTCAGGCAGATCATTAAGTGTTGCAAAATCTGATTCATCGTCATTAACCATGCGATTGACTCATTCCGCAGGCAAGTACATTGATTATATCTACACACTGAAAGGTGAAAGCTACAATGTTGGACTTACCATTTCAACAACAGGGATGCAAAATGTAGTTGCTCCAACTCAACAACATCTAACCTTGAGTTGGGATGCCGTTCTGAAGCAAAAGGAAAAAGATCTTCCAAGTGAACAACGATATTCCAGTGCTTATTTTAAACAGGGAGATGAAAGTGTTAACCATTTAAGTCTGACTGAATCTGAAAATAAGGAAGTAAAAGAAGGAAAAATTAAGTGGGTTTCATTCAAACAACATTTCTTCTCAAATGTACTGATTGCCAAAAATAGCTTTGATAGTGGAGAATTAGCGGTCAATACAAGTCCTGATGCAGGAACTGTAAAAAGCTTTGCAGCCAAAATGCAAATACCTTTCCAGAGACAGGAAACCAGTTCATTTCCAATGGAATTCTATTTCGGTCCCAATCAGTTAAATATCCTCGAAAAGCAGGGCTTTGATATCGAAAAACAAATAGACCTGGGTTACCCGCCATTGAAGTACATTAACAGATGGGTAGTATTGCCTGTTTTTAACTTCCTTGAGGGATTTGGGTGGAGCTACGGACTTATTATTCTTATTCTGACCATCCTTCTTAAAATGGTTCTTTTACCGCTTACCTACAAGTCATACCTTTCAATGGCTAAGATGCGTATTCTGAAGCCTGAAATGGATGAGATCAAGGGTAAGGTTGGTGAGGATAATCCTACTCTATTGCAGCAGGAATACCTTAAATTATACAAAAAGGCCGGGGTAAACCCGCTGGGAGGCTGTCTGCCGATGCTGCTGCAGCTTCCGATCATCATGGCCTTCTTCTTCTTTTTCCCGAACTTATTTGAACTCCGTCAGCAAAACTTCCTTTGGATGGATGATCTGTCAACATTCGATGCCTTTTTCCAATTAGGATTTAATTTGCCGTTCCTAGGGAATCATATCAGTTTGATGTGTATCCTGATGACTATTTCGACTTTGATCTATACCTATTTCAATAATCAGGTTTCGGGTGCTACCGGGCAAATGAAATACATTGGTTACATCACACCGATCATTTTCTTTGGAGTACTGAACAGTTACCCTTCAGGATTAAACTACTATTACTTCCTGGCAAACATGATGACATTTGCTCAGCAGTATATCATCAGAATGTTTGTTAACGACGATAAAATACATGCTCAGATACAGGAGAATAAAAAGAAACCTGCAGCAGAAAAGAAAACATCAGGTTTCCAGAAAAGAATGGAAGATTATATGCGCCAACAGCAGAATGCAAAAACCAAAGGTACTGTTGAGGATAAAGGATCCAAAAAGAAATCAAAATAATAACCAGATTAACGCTGACAGGGTTTCGAACTCTGTCAGCGTTTTATTTCGCCTTGATTGCAGTAACCATGGTATAATTCTTTTCCATAGTCTGAAACATCAGTTCGGTATCTGTTAGTTTGCTGATCAAAAATGGAAATTCTCTTCTTCTCCCTCCTTCCAGATATTCAGTATACCTGATCATTTTACCATCCAGTCTGTATTTACCATGCGCCAGCTGTTTTCCTCCCCATTCAATGATCAGATCGTTGTTTTGTGTAAAAATTATTGCGGGATGTTGTTGCTTTATCTCCTCATCAGTTAGGATATCCTCAGGATCTGCATTCTTTATTGTAATATAATTCCATCTTCCATAAAGATCTGCCTGGTCAACAGTTCCGATGCAGGAAGTAAACAAGAGTGTCAAAACAGCGATATATAAAATAGTGTTTTTCATATGATAGATAGAAAAAGAGATTAAGTTTTGGGGAAGCATAAAAAAAGATTGAACTGAGTTCAAATTTATTAGCAGAAGGGACCTTTTATTCAGGCAGGTTTTTCAAAAAGAAATCCCGGATATTCCCACCCATTATTTTTTCAATGTCTGTACGGTTAAATCCAAGTTTCAAAAGTTCTGCAACAATTAATGGAGTACCTGTCACGTCAAAATGCATTTCAAAAGCACCATCCCAGTCGGAACCCAGTGAAACCTTTTCCACACCGATCTTATCTGCTACATATTTAATGGTTTTGGCAGTCGCTGCTGCATCTTTACCGCAAACAGCGGTTTCCCAAAGCCCAACACCAACAAGTCCGCTACGTGCCCCTATTTCGATCAATTGCTCATCTGACAGGTTTCTCTGATTATCACACACTCCTTTAACACCCGTATGTGAAACTAAAAGAGGACGCCGGGAGTATTTAAAAACGTCAGTAATGGTTTGCTGGGATGAATGAGCAAGATCGATCGTAATACGGAGACTATCCATTTTTCTGACAAGCTGAATACCTTTTTTTGTTAATCCGCCCTTATTCATACCATGTGCAGAGCCTGCCCATTCATTATCAAAGAAATGTGCAAGGCCGATATAGCGTATTCCTGCATCGTAAAATTCTCCCAGATTATTCAGGTCATTTTCCAGGCAATGCGCACCCTCAAGCCCCAGCATACCTGAACTCAGGGACCGATCCTTATTCCTGTCAGAAATTAACTGTTCCAGCTCATTTTTATTAGTGATCACTCTGAATTTGCCATCCGATCTTTCGGCCATATCATGCAGAGCTTTAGCCTGATGAAGTGCTCTCCTCTTAATACTAAACCAATTAGAGGGTGGCTGCAACTGGGCAAAACTAAGTAAACCAATCTGATCTGAGTGATCATCATTCTTTTCAATATTAATATCAACCGGAACCTTACTCACTATCGTAAAGATCTGCAATGCCATATTTGCCTGCTTCATTCTGGGAAGATCAACATGGCCATAATCATGCTGCTTCAGAAGATCCCTGTTCCATAACAATGCATCACAATGAAGATCTGCAATAAAAGGAATAGAATCATACCAGGAGATTCTTTCGAAAGGGCCTTTTAACGTGGATTTATTTTTTGACCTGTCAAGGAATTGCGGAACAAAAAGAAAAAAGAAAAGTGCCAGCAGTACCAAGACAAGCGATATAACTTTTAGTGTTTTTTTCATAATGATTAATATACTAATGTTTGAATTAAACGAAATAAAATTCGAAATCCCTTGTATTTAATTTATCAACATCAGGAGGTATTTTGATGATTTCCGTTTTAGCATTTGAATAATTACAGGAACATTTACCAGGTTAATCACTAACCAGATAAACTTTTTTCCGGATCTTAATTTCAATTATTCAAATCCGCTTTTTTATAAACTCTCACATAATCCACCTGCATTTCATTCGGAAAAACCGTATCATCAATATCACCACCCCAATCTCCGCCCACAGCCAGGTTCAAAATAAGGTAATAAGGCTTATCAAATGCCCAACCTTCATTTGTACGAACTCTTCCATCTTGCCCCTTATAAGATTCAAAGAACAATTTATCGTCGATATAAAATTTAATAAAATTTTCAGTCCATTCTATCCCGTATTTATGAAAAATACCTGCAACATTATCCAACCTTTCAAAGTGTGTTATTTGGGTACCCTTTATATGATTATACAATTCTGAATGAAGTGAGGTATGAACCGTATTTTGATCTTTACCTACGTGTTCCATAATGTCTATTTCACCACAAAGAGGCCAATCTTCTGTCTTGTTTTTAATGCTTTCAGGCAGCATCCAAATTGCCGGCCATGAACCCTTGCCTTTTGGTAATTTGGCCATAACCTCAATTTTGCCATATTGAAGCATAAATTTTTGATACGTGGTTAGTTTTGCAGATGTATAATTCGAATTTTCAAAGTCTCTTTTCAAGGCAACGATATGTAATATCCCATCTTTTACGTAAGAATTTTCAATTGACTTTCCCAAATAAAATTGTTTCTCGTTATTGCCCCAACCATGACCGCCTTCTTCATAGGTCCATTTTGTACTATCCGGCAATC
>JBAZCD010000093.1:771-8446 GCA_041671205.1 Pedobacter sp. | reverse complement strand
TTTCCGTTCCCGTTCAGAAATATCCCTTTTTCCTCTGCTTTTTAGTGGCCATAGTCCAGTAACTCCCGCAGGGCCCATAAAGCGCTGGGACCATTCATTCGATGTCAGCATTTCAGCCTCATAAAGGGGCAAAGGTCTGTTTCCAACGAGCGACATATTTCCTTTCAGAACATTGAAAAGCTGAGGCAGTTCATCAATACTTGTCCTTCTGATAAAACTGCCAAAACGGGTAATTCTGGGGTCATCGATTAATTTCACGAAAATTGTTTGCTTTTTATTCTGATGATCACTTTCATCTTCGTCCGGTTTGTAGAGATTCAGGTCAGAAAGATCTTCTAACTGACTTTCAGCCCCGATATGCATGGACCTGAATTTGTAAAAATCAAAGATATTGTAGCCGGTACCCACCCGTTTACTCCTGTATATAATTGGACCTTTAGAATCTAGCCGGATCAGGATTGCAGTAATAATTAAAACCGGAGAGAAAAAGAGAATGCAAATTGAGGATACAGCTATATCAAAAATCCGTTTAATCAGGGGTAATTTATAAACAATATCCTCGTTTTCAAGTACTGATAGCTGAGGTTTTATAAGCTTGAATTTAACAAGAAAATGAAGCCTTTCGATCAGGTGCTCGCTGGGGAATGGCATGACATAGAAGTCGTGAACTTTTAATTGTAAAGCAGCGGACTTCCATTCCTTGTTTTGTTCGGAGGCAATCAGAACAATAATCAGTTCACGAAGCAGGGGATTCTTCTTAATCTTTTTTATAAAATTGAAGCATTCACCTTTAGAATCGGTTTCGATCAAAATTGCATCGGGCAGGGTTAATATCGATTGGTTGTCCAGGTAATCCTTAAGTTCCTCTAAAGTATCGTGTTTATATAGGTAAAATTCAGACGGAAGGTCATTTAAAAGCCAGGAGGTTGATGGGGTGCCCATATAAGCAATGCTTAGATGAAACGTGGTCGTAAGAGATTCTCCGTGCTTAGTTATGTGTGACATCGTGTTTTAGAAGTGCATCTGTTATGGAAAGCTTTAATTCAGCAGGGTTAAAAGGTTTTTTAAAATAACAATCCGCCTGAAATGGCATGTTAGCAACAATGTTCTCAAGATTATCTGCTCCTGAAAGCAGAATTACGGGGGTATCTCGGTAAAATCCACTTATTTTTAAGTTCCTGATGAACGATCCGCCATCAATGTATGGCATTTCGAGATCAGAAATAATTAGTGCAGGATCATTCCCATCCTCCAGCCAACTGATGGCATCAGCACCATTTTGTTTAATTACCAGGTCGTAATCTTTTGAAAGAATAAAATTAAGCAGCTTTAAAATACTTAATTCATCATCAACAACCAGAATCTGCTTCTTCATAAAACTCAAATATTACAGCCTATTCTATGGATTAAATTCTAATTCTCAATAATTGCTTATTTGACCCGGCAATTAAATTAATTATTACAGGTATTAAAAATACTTAATTATTGAAAATTAAATTAATCTTCAGGATAAAAAATAGCTGAACAATTAATGTAATATCTGTGCAATGCTAGTGCCAATTCATAGAAACGCGCTGTACGAGATGATTGGCGATAAGTGTGGAAATTATTGCCAAAAAAGTGTAGAAAAGCTTCTACAATAGTGGCAAAAAAATAACCTGAATTTCCGAAGATTAAACAATGGCTTATCTGTTATCGGCTGCTTGTTATGGGAGGCTTAAGCCACAATTCAGAATTTACAATAACAACAAAGAATAAAGAACAGAGAGAAGGAATAAAGACTAATACGATTTATTTTAATTTGAGGAAGATGCCTGCCCTTCAACAGGTGAGGGGACTAAGTAAAAAGAATGAAAAATGCTTTAAATAGTAAAAAGATCCCGCCTGCGTCGGGACGACATTCCGGTAGGCAGAGATGACAGCCGGAAGGTAATGAACAAGGATAATTGATTGTTCATTTGATATTCAGTAATAATTACTGACAGCCCCCGTAATCTATAACCCGGGTTCCATCTGAACGGCAGGAAAATTTATTTTGACGCCAGAGGATAGCCTTTATCGATCCAGTTTTGTTTCAGATTTGTGGGCAGGTTAAGTAGTTTTCCATTTGTAAAGCCCATACTCTTTATCAGGTTTACAGCAGGGCGAATATTTGGACATTTTTCAAAAGGGCAACAGCCGCAGTAAACGACAAGAAAAGTGTTTTTCGGTAATTTTGTTAATGCATTTTTAAATTTTTCCAAATTTTCTTTCTCACTGGCACCACCCATATTTTTTGATCCTTTAATATCATCAACAACCCCAATATTGAATATCTGAGCTTGCTTTGCCTTTGGATTGGCAAGAATAGCAGCCAGAACTGATGGCTCGATCAGATCCTTTTGTGTCCAGTTATCTCTTTTATCTAATGATTGATTAGGCCTCACTGTTGTTTGAGCCATACCGGATGCTGAAGCTAAAACTGATATTAGAATGATATAGAGCAAAGTTTTCATATTTTCTGTTTTTTTAACGATTAATGCAATAATAAGGATTTCTATACTTCAGTTAATAATTAATTAACTGTTTTATCCTATTTATTGACTCAATGTATTTAAAAAATTTATCATTTCCGGATTGTCATAATCCGCCATACCGGTATGACGAAAAACAATATTTCCTTTCGGCCCTACAATCACTGTGGTAGGAAGAGTACCATTAAAGATATGTTCAGGTATAGCAGATTCACTGGAATAGACTTTCAGCTGAAAAGAGTTCTTTCTCATGAATTTCACTGAGGAGGAGATTTTATTGTCAACATCAACCATGATAAAATTGATCCTGTCCTTGTTTTTTACTTTTGCTGATAAAGAATTAATAGAGGGCATTTCAGCACGGCATGGAGGGCACCAGGTAGCCCAAAAATTAATAAAATATACTTCACCATTATTTGAAGACAGGTTGAGGACCTCACCGTCTTCTGATCTGAAGGTCAGGTCTTCCGGAATTACATGCTCAGGTCCATCCGATCCTGATGGGGCAGAGGCATTGTAAAGGCCGGTACTCATCAAACCTTTGATTAAAAGGGTTCTTGCATCTGCATTAAAGAAGAGAATTCCCATAAACAGGATGAACAATACAGTACTGATATTGGTCTTAATATAGTTCAGTAATACCATGTTTTGTTTTTCTTTATAATACCTGCAAGGTACCATGTCCGGCATTGTTATTTGGTAACATTAGTTGCATTGCTTTCAGAAGAAACTGTTATTTAAAGTCTGCAATATCGGGGAATATTGTCCTGATAAGTATATGATTTTCTACATAAATTATTTTCAATATCATGTTCTGACAAAATTGCTAAGTCATTCGTTTGCAATTTTTTAGCTATCAGATTTCTCAAATGGCCTGTTTTGGAGGAAAGAAATCAATGTCAATATATTATGTGATAAAAATCACATAGACGGCAGAACTTTTGGTTTAATTTTCGAGTATATAAGGGTAGAACATTTAGAAAATAAGCCATATGGTAAAAAGTAAAATAGCCGCAATAAAGAACTGGATCAAAACAATGGGGTTTGAGTTAATAAAATCTCATGATTTGAGCGGTAAAGAAGTTAAAATTAACTACTACAGTTTAGGAAATTTTGGTATTTATGAAGAGATATCAAATAAAAAAGTATCCGGAAGTAATAAAGAAGGTAATTCCCGATTTATATCATGGAACCCATGGGGTGTTGATTTTGAGGTAAAATCAGTTAATGAATTAGTTGATGCCTACCAGGATACTAAATGCTATAGCCCGGAACTGGCTAATGGCTGAGTTGAATCAGAGTGAATCTGTCCTTATTGGAATTAACAATTCGGAGTGTTCAGTTTAAATTCCGGTATCCGGTGAATACCGGCCTGTAAAACAGGCCTTATTATTTCTTTATGAAAAAAGCTGTCAAAGGTTTTTAACCCCGTTTTTTAAGATAAAATCGGATAATTCTTCGATCGGATGCTTCAGGATTTTCCCTGTTTTGATTCCTTTGGCTGAGCACATTTCTTTCAATATATCTGAAAAGTGAAAGGCTATTGAGCCAACAAAGTGGCAGGTTTGATTCCTGTAATCAGGATATGATTTGATATTTGTTTCTATAAAATCATCAAAGCCCCTTTTTAGTATATCTATTATAAAGGGATGGTGCTTATGTTCACTCAAAAATGGAGCGAACGAAGCAATGTAGAAATTCGGTGATGGTTCCTGATAAATTTTTTTAATGATCAGCTCCTTATCAATTTTATATTTCGAATAAAATGCCTCTGAAAGCTCTTCTGGCATGGTTCCATATAAGAAATTAGTTATTAATTGCTTTCCGATAGACGTTCCGGAGCCTTCGTCCCCCAGAATATATCCGAGGCCATGCTTGCTCTCATGTATTCTTGTCCCATCGAAATAGGTAATATTTGAACCTGTTCCTATGATGCAGCAAATACCTCTTGAATTACCTGTTGTAGCATAAATCGAAGCAATAATATCTATATCAACACTTATAAAAGCATTTTTAAAGATTTTAGATAAGGCATTAGATATAAGCTCACGGCGATCGGGACTTGAACAGCCTGCTCCGAAAAAATAAATTTCCTTAACCTGCTCGGTATAAGGCTGTATTTCAGGGGTGTTATTGAATATTTTGATGATGTCTTTTTCAGACAGAAAAAATGGATTTATTCCACTTGTTCTGAATGGTATTGTATGATTATCTGATAGCGTTAATATCCAATCGGCTTTACTTGAGCCGCTATCTGCAACTAATAACATATTATAAATTAAATTTCCTGAAGAATTTGACTGGTAAGGGGCTTTCCAATAAACTTAGACACCAGTTGATTTTCTTTTACTTTTCGGATGTCCTTTGGATCCAGAGATGAGGTCAGGACATATATTTTAATTTTACCCGGTTTTAAGTCAGGCAATTCCAGTAATGCTTTCAGAAACTCGAAACCATTCATTAGTGGCATTCTGAGATCCAAAAAAATTACTTCAGGAAGCTCATTGCCTTCAAGATACAAATCCCGTATATAAGCAAAGGCTTCTCTGGGAGATTCGATAACCTTAATAGATTCAGCGAAATTGCCATTGTCCAATATCTTATGATTGATCAGATTGTCAATATAGCTGTCATCAATTAGTAATACATTTTTATATTTGAACGTATTCATCAAATCAAAATTACTAATTCTTTACACTTAAGCAAGTGTATAAGGAGATTACTGTAGATTTAGCCTTCCGGACAATTGCAGTAATGCAATTTCTGCCAGTTTGGCTTCAAATTGTGCATTGGTATATCGGGCGTTGGCATCAATATAATTTCGCTGTGCCTCTCTGAATTCCAGGGGCGCCACGCTTCCCAATCTGAATTTTTCGAGAGTAATATTCATATTTTGTCTGGCAACTTCCAGGTTTTGCTGTTCAAGTTTTACCAGCTGCAGGTTGGTTTGAAAGGTTTGAAACAGGGAACTGAGTTGTGAATTGATTGAGAGATTTAATTTCTCATATTGTAATTGGCTGTTCTCAATTTGGAGAGATGCATTTTTTTCTGCTCTCTTTTGGAGATGTCCATTGAATATATTAATGGATGCCGACAGACCATAATTGAACCCTCTTCCCACCGAGTTTCTGGCAAATCCAAGTTCAGATGTGGATTTATTAAAGTTATAGCCGGTATTGAAGTTAATGCCCGGATACCGGTTTGCTTTAACTTCTCTCAAATTAATTTCTGCGATCCGTTTACTGATTATAGCTGATTGTAAAGCAGGATTCAGCTGAGCTGCTGAGTTTTGTAATTCAGGGAGCAGTAAGCCGTGTCCAATGTGGATCGTGTCATTTACAGAAAAATCAGTATTGATATCTCGCGCAATCAGTTCGTTAAGTTTAATCTTTGTATTCCGGTACTGATCGATTTGCCGTAATAAGTTAGTGGTGTCTGTATTCAGGTCAACAGAGGCTGCAAGTACTTCGAGCTTGGCAGCCTTTCCTATTTTATATCTGTTCTCCGAATTTCTCAGCCTGATTCTGGAGATCTCAAGAGCGCCGCTGAGTGCCTCTATTTGCTGTTGTTGTTGTACCAGATCATAATAGTTATTGATTACGTCGGCAAGTGTTGTTTGCACAGCGAGTTTAAAGTTAGCCTCACCCAGATTTTCCAGTTCCTTAAGCCTGTCGTACCTGGCAAACATTTGAAAACCATCAAATACCTGCCAGTTGAGTATCGGTCCATAAACTAAACTTGAGTTTCTGGCGCCGTTTCGTTCCTGTATAACTCCGCTGGAAAGCGTTTGCTTGGTATTCGAAACGGTATTGTTAGTGTTGAAGTTTCCTGTTACAACAGGAAGCATTCCGGCATTTGCACGGCTAACATTATTTTTTGCCTGTTCAACATCGTTTTTATTTAGTTTGATATCATAATTATTTTCAAGAGCTAGCTGAACAGCCTGTTCCAGGCTCAATTTTTCCTGAGCCCGAAGATTTCCAGCCAGCAGCATACTGACAAAAAGATATAAAACAATTCGATTTAATTTTTTCCTGTTCATATATGAATCTGAATCTACCCTGTGATTATCCGAAATAAAATCCGGATTCTCTCTCTTATTAACTGTTAACCAATTCCATTTCTTCATGATGAGGATTATGTTTTCCGCTTTCTGCAGGTAGTGGTTTATGTTTTCTCGACCACATAGAATAGACGGCCGGAATGACATATAGCGTAAGAATTAATGAGAAAAGTGTCCCTCCGATAATCACTATACCCATACTCATTCTGCTTTTTGCTGCTGCACCCAATGCCATTGCAATTGGTAACGCACCAAGAGCGATTGCCAAACTGGTCATCAGTATGGGTCTCAAACGTGCCACAGAGGCTTCAATAATAGCTTCAGCAATTGGTTTCCCCTGCTCTTTTAACTGGTTAGCAAACTCCACGATCAGAATACCATTCTTTGTTACGAGGCCGATGAGCATAATGGTTCCGATCTGACTGAAAATATTCCATGTTTGTCCGAAGAGCCAAAGCGATAAAAATGCTCCTGCTACCGCCATCGGAACGGTCAGAATAATGATGAACGGATCCACGAAACTTTCGAACTGTGCGGCCAGGATAAGGTAAACCAGTAATAGGGCAAGCGCAAATGCAAATAGGGTATTAGAAGAACTTTCCCTATAATCACGTGATTCACCGCCAAGGTCAGTTGTAAAAGTATCGTCGAGTATTTTTGCAGCAGCTTTATCCATTACCTCAATTCCATCGCCTATACTTTTTCCGGGGGCTAATCCTGCAGATACCGTTGCAGACATGAAGCGGTTATTATGATACAATTGAGGCGGAGTGCTGGTTTCCTCTACCGTAACCAGGTTGTCGAGCTGAATCAGTTCACCTTTATTGTTCCTTACAAAAATAGAAGTAAGATCGAGTGGATCATTCCGGTCAGGACGGTCATACTGACCAATAACCTGGTATTGTCTGCCGTTCATCTGGAAATATGCGAATCGTTGTCCGCTGAGTGCAAACTGCAGGGTTTGAGCAACATCCAGTACAGAAACACCCAGGTTTCTGGATTTTTCCCGGTCTATGGTAACATTGATCTCTGGCTTATTGAATTTCAGATTAGCGTCAGTAGCGGTAAATGTTGGATTCTGACTGATCTCTTCCATGAA
>JBAZCD010000093.1:0-686 GCA_041671205.1 Pedobacter sp. | reverse complement strand
GTAAACCACCACGCCTGGTAACTGAAATTGTTGGTTGCTGAATAATAAATACCCGACCTTCTGTATAAGTTTTAGTAATTTTTGTCAATCTATCAGCAACCTGAGCCTGCGAATTTTCTCGTTCTGATGGCTCACTCAGACGAATTCTTAAAAACCCGGTATTTGCTGCACCCGAACCACTGAATCCGGGTGAAGTTACGGTTAGATTAAACTCTTTTTCAGGAATAGAATCTTCTACCAGTTTTGAAAGTCCCAGAATGAAGTTATCTGTATAATCGTATGAAGAACCCTCAGGGGTTGTAACCTGCATGTTTACTGCCGCACGGTCATCATAAGGAGCGGTTTCTTTCTGAAGAACGTTCCAGAAGAGGCCGATCAGACTTATACAAATGGCAATGATCGGGAAGGCTATCCAGCGTTTCTTCATGAAATTGGTCAGTGATTCTGAATAACCGGAGGTCATTTTTACAAAATACGGTTCAGACCAATTGTAGAATTTAGTTTTCTTTTTATTTGCCTTCATCATGTAGGCATTCAGCATCGGTGTTAATGAAAGTGATACAAATGCTGATATTAAAACTGCTGCACCGATGACGACCCCGAATTCCCGGAAGAGCCGCCCGACAAAGCCTTCCAGAAAGATCACCGGAAGGAAAACGGCAGCAAGGGTCACAGAAATTGAAATT
>JBAZCD010000092.1:0-8468 GCA_041671205.1 Pedobacter sp. | reverse complement strand
TTCCGATCTATGGCTGAGAATTAGTTCCAAACCTGGATGCCTGAAAATCGCTCCACTTTTGTCCGATCGTATTTACTTTTTTACCACTGAAGCTTGAAACATACTTTTCAGCCTCTGAAAGCTCTGTTTTATCGTCCACATACAAAGATATTAAAACATAGTCCTCTCTTAGCCGGCGGAGAACTTCCTTATCTGGCCATACACTCGCCTCCATTTTACGACAGTTGGTGCAGCTCCATCCTGTAAAATCTATCAGGATAGGTTTATTTACACTTTTAGCATAGGCAAGTCCCTCTTCATAATCGTAATATGCATCCAGTCCATGGGGTGCATGAAACAGTCCGGCATATTTTTTTCCGGATGTTCCGGCTGCTCCTGCCGGACCGCTATCCCTGTTTGAGTACAGATCAAATTCCTGGGTTACCTGCGGCGGAAGCCAGGCACTGATAGCCTTTAGAGGTGCCCCCCATAAACCCGGGATCATATAAATTGTAAATCCAAGTATCAGCATGGAGAAAAACAGCCTCGGAAGGGAAAGGAAATTAATCTCATTATCATGAGACAATCGGATCTTGCCGAGAAGATACAACGACCATAATCCAAAAACAACAATCCAGATAATCAGAAAAACATCCCGGTTTAAAATACCCCAGTGATAGGCCAGATCTACATTGGATAAGAACTTAAATGCAAGTGCGATCTCAAGGAAACCCAGTGAAACCTTAACCGTATTAAGCCAGCCGCCAGATTTTGGCATTTCTTTAAGCCATGATGGAAATATTGCAAAAAGTGTAAAGGGTATAGCCAAAGCAGATGAAAATCCAAGCATACCAACCGCCGGGCCCAGATAAGAACCTTTTGAAACCGCATCAACCAGCAGCGTTCCTATGATCGGCCCGGTACAGGAAAAGGATACCAGAGCCAGGGTAAATGCCATAAAAAATAGTCCGACAAATCCATTCTGATTCGATTTCTCATCCATCTTATTCACAAGCGAGGATGGAAGTGTAATTTCAAAAGCACCCAGAAAAGAGATTCCGAAAATAACCAGAACAACGAAGAATAAGAGGTTGAATGTGGCACTGCTGGCGGCCTCATTCAATGCAGAGGCACCGAAAATCAGTGTGATGAGCAAACCAAGCGCTACATAAATGACAATGATTGACAATCCGTAAATGATGGCACTTTGAATTCCTTTAGCCCTGGAACCCGATTTCTTGGTGAAAAAAGATACCGTTAACGGAATCATCGGGTAGATACATGGCATAAAAAATGCCGCTAGTCCACCTATAAAACCTGCAATAAAAATTGCCCATAAGGAACCTGTTGAAGCATTCGCAGCAGCCATAGCAAATGATTCTGTTGTTTTCATCACCGCTTTCGATGAAGTATCGCCAGAATTAACAGACAAAGAACTGTCTTTTGCCATTTCCCGATCAGGAGCTGTCGGTCCCGCACTTATATCTCCGGCTCTAGTAAGATCCTCATTCAGAGCGATTGTGAATTCAACTTCAGCAGGCGGTAAACAACGCTCATCATTGCAAACCATAAATTCGAGTGTTCCGGAAATGCTTGTTTTTGGAACAAGCAAACTGACCTTCTGTTTAAAGATCACCTGATCTTTATGCCAGGCAATTTGCATATTGAAATTCTTATCAAATGCTGTAATTGCCTTCGGACTTTCGGTAACCTTTCCTGTCAGTTTATAATCTGAAGATGGCTTAAATTTAAAAGAAGTAGGAATGGGCCCGCCTTCTTCAATAAACTGAGAATATACATGCCAGCCTTTCTCAATTTTGGCAGTAATAATCAGGTTTGATTCCTTATCATTTATTTTCTCTGAAGAAAAGTTCCACTTTACGGGATCATAGATCTTTGCATTGGGATCAGGAAACTGTGCCCAAGATGCAAGAGATAAAAACAGAAAGACTACTCCAAAAAGTTTTTTCATAACCGCTTAACTAATAAATTCTATTTCCTTATTGTTAAAATATCGCAAGCCCTCTACCGTTTCAAGTATCAACTGCCCGATAGCTGTAATCTCCTTAATTTTACCGCTTTGGATCTGCCCGTCATACCTAAAAAGAGCCCATTCTTCTTTTAAATATAACTTATTAAGATACTCTTCCCTCAGTTTTTCAGTATTTCCGGATTTTAACTGAAGATATCTGGCTTCAACCGAACTGCAAAGTTCGCCTAATAAAATCATTAAGTCGTAATCCTGGTGTAAAGCTTGCTTCAAAGAAGTTACATTCTTTAAACCGGCAGGAAAATTCTCCTGATTTATATTGAGGCCAATTCCAATTATGGCATGTTTGATGATATTGCCATGGACAATATTTTCGATCAATATTCCGCCAATTTTTTTATTGCCGATATAGCAGTCGTTAGGCCATTTTATAAATGCATTTCCTGGGGTATATTTATTTAAAACGTCGTTTAATGCCAGACTAATGGCTTTATTCAGATCGAATTGTCTTTCAATGGACAGAAAACCGGGATTTAAAAGGATACTGAATGTCAGATTTTTACCCGGCTCACTTTGCCATGAATTACTTGCCTGCCCTCTTCCGGCAAACTGCTTCTCTGCCAATATAACAGTACCATCCAATAATGGCGTAGATTTTGACAAAGCATCCTTAAGAAAGGTATTTGTTGAGTCTACCTCTTTTAAAGTAATTAGATACTGACCGATAAATAGTCCTGAAAAAGTATTATTTTGCAATTAAGATGCGTTAATATGATTCAACAAAACTAATTTTTTTTAATGGTAAAAAATAAAATTGCACAAGAATCCACTTCAATTTCAGAACTGGTGGTTTATGGAATACAGGAGAAAAAGGGAAATGAAATTGTTCGTTTAGATCTGAGAAACATACACAGTTCAGTTGCCGATTATTTTGTGGTATGCCATGCTGAATCAACAACTCAGGTAAAAGCAATTGCACAGAGTGTTGAAGATGAGGTTTTTAAGGCGCTTAAAATGGAGCCCTGGAGAAAAGAAGGTTTTCAGCAATCTGACTGGATCATCTTAGACTATATCGATGTGGTAGTACATATCTTTAAAACCGACAAGAGAGAATTCTATGGAATTGAAGATCTTTGGGGCGATGCAGAAATGCAGTCATTTAAAAGTGCCTGATCCTCAATGATTTAATTTCGTTAATATCTATATACAACCTGCATAAAATGAAAGAAAACAGAACAGATAAAAAAACACCCATAAAAAAAATACCAGGCAAGAAGATAGTACCCAAAGCACCGAAGTTCAATATCATGTGGCTTTATGCAGTGATCATCCTGGGCCTTTTTGTGGTTCAGTACATGTTCAGTGGAAATAATGCCAAAACCATTAATTATCAGAAGTTTGAGAATGAAATGCTCAAGACCGGTGATGTTGAAAAGCTGGTTGCCTATAAAAACGGCGACCTTTATAATGTTGATGTATACATCAAAAAGGATCGTTTGGATCAGAAGAAATATGATGACGTACGAACTAAAAGCAGCTTCAACGCGACTACAAACGGTCCGCAGTATATTTTCACTTCAGCAACCTACGAGAGTTTTGAATCAAAGGTAATTGCCGCCGAGAAGGATCTTCCGGCAAATCAGCGTACTCCGATAATTTCAGAATCCAGAGAAAGCCCATGGGCGGGCTGGTTTATGTCATTCATTTTACCAGTGCTTCTGCTTGTTGGTTTCTGGGTATTTATCATGAAAAGAATGGGTGGCGGTGCCGGAGGCGGTGCAGGCGGACAGATCTTTAACATCGGTAAATCTAAAGCAACCCTGTTCGATAAGGAATCACAGGTAACCATTACATTCAATGATGTTGCCGGACTTGAAGAAGCCAAGCAGGAAGTAATGGAGATCGTGGATTTCCTGAAAAATCCAAAGAAATACACCAATCTGGGAGGTAAGATCCCGAAAGGAGCATTGCTGATCGGTGCCCCTGGAACCGGTAAAACATTAATGGCCAAAGCGGTTGCAGGTGAAGCTCAGGTCCCGTTTTTCTCCTTGTCAGGATCAGACTTCGTTGAAATGTTCGTTGGTGTGGGTGCCTCAAGGGTACGTGATCTGTTCAAGCAGGCAAAAGACAAAGCCCCTTGTATCATCTTCATTGACGAGATTGATGCGATAGGCCGTGCCCGCGGAAAAAACAATATTGTTGGCGGAAATGATGAACGTGAGAACACCCTGAACCAGTTACTGGTAGAAATGGACGGTTTCGGTACAGACAGCGGAATTATTATTCTTGCTGCCACCAACAGGCCTGATGTTCTGGATACTGCATTACTTCGTCCGGGTCGTTTTGACCGTCAGATCTCCATTGATAAACCCGATCTGGTTGGCCGTGAACAGATCTTTAAAGTCCACCTGAAACCGCTTAAACTGGCAGATGGTGTTGACGCCAAAAAATTGTCGGCACAAACTCCGGGTTTTGCAGGTGCAGAAATTGCAAATGTGTGTAATGAAGCTGCTCTGATCGCCGCCCGCCGGAATAAGGAAGCTGTAGATATGCAGGATTTTCAGGATGCGGTGGATCGTGTGATTGGTGGTTTAGAGAAGAAGAATAAGATCATTTCACCAGAAGAAAAGAGGATCGTAGCATATCATGAAGCCGGACATGCAATTGCAGGATGGTTCCTTGAGCATGCTGACCCATTGGTAAAGGTATCAATTGTTCCCCGCGGCGTTGCAGCATTAGGATATGCGCAATACCTGCCAAAAGAACAATTCTTATATACAACCGAGCAGTTGCTTGACGGAATGTGTATGACTTTGGGAGGCCGGGTTGCAGAAGATCTCGTCTTTAATAAAATATCTACCGGTGCACAAAACGACCTGGAACGTATCACCAAATTATCCTATGCCATGGTCACAATTTATGGTATGAATGATAAGGTAGGTAATGTTTCATTCAATGATACACAGGGCGAGTACCAGTTCAATAAACCCTATTCAGAAAAGACCTCCGAAATAATCGATATTGAAGTACGTAATCAGATTGACCGGGCTTACCAGCGTACTAAACAATTATTGACCGATAAACGCGAGGGTTTGGAGAAACTGGCTGAAAAATTACTTGAAAAGGAAATTCTATTCCAGTCAGATCTTGAAGAAATATTGGGTAAACGTCCGTTTGATAACCGTACAACCTACGATGAGTTTGTGAACGGAGCCAAGATGGAAAAGCCGGAGGAAGTGCAGCCTAAAGAAAATCTTGAACATGAGGGAGTGGTTGATCATAATATTGATCTTCCGGAAAACAGGTCATCTCAGGACTAATATTATTAATTTTATAAAGGTTTTTTAAGCGGAAGGATGAGCTTGTTCATTCTTCCGCTTAAAAAACATCGGAGTTCATGAAAGAAACAACTTCTAAAGAAAAGATGCTGAAGAAGATCCGAAGGGCCCTTCTTGAAAAACGGGATAACCCATATCCCAATTTAGAAGATACTGCACTTTATGAAGAATACAGCGGCCACCTGGATGTTCTTTTCGCTGAACAGCTAACCGCAGTTTCCGGGCATTTTGTATTCTGTGAAGACGAAATTCAGCTTTTCGAAAACCTGCTTCATCTGGCAGAAGAAAAGAACTGGAGAAAGATCTATTGCTGGGAACCCAAACTACAAAAACTTTTAAGCACCTTCGAATATCCTTTTTACAGTACCGATACTGATTTTTTAAACGCTGACGTTGGTATTACAACTTGTGAAGCACTTATTGCACGTAATGGAAGCGTAATGGTCTCCAACGGAAATGAGGCAGGAAGAAGGTTAAGTATCTATCCTCATACCCACATCGTGATCGCCTATACCTCTCAGCTGGTACCCGACCTGAAGGATGGGTTTAAACTATTAAAAGAAAAATATCCTGAAAACCTGCCCAGCATGATTTCCAATATTACCGGTCCGAGCCGCACTGCAGACATTGAGAAAACCCTTGTGCTTGGAGCTCATGGCCCGAAAGAACTATTCGTGTTTTTGCTGGAAGGTTAAATAAAAACGAAATTAATCCCTGATCAGGCAAGTACGGAATACTATCCAATATTACTGGTCAATTGGGCACATATTTCATGCGATCCGGGCTCATCTAAGCAAACTAGAATACTTTTGGCAATAAATCCCAAAGAAATTATATCCAAATGATACCTTCCGGCAGGAAGAGCTTTGATACATACCCTTCCCGAATGATCACAAACAGCAGTTCTGCTGATTGAGTCAATACTAATTAATGCCTTACTTACAGGCTTTCCGCTATCTGATGTAACATATAGGTTTAAATCGAATTGAAACCTTTGTGCTGCAATAGAAAGGTTTTTAACAGATACCTGAACAGGATCGGAATAGGTTGGTAGTTCCTGTTCTATTAAAGTATCGGAATCAAGATGAATCTTTTGCATTTTTTTTTATTTCATTAATCAAAAACGACATTAAATTCCTCAAGAGGTAATCATTAGAATAATAAATATACATAATCTATTTTATGTTACAATTCTGTTACCTTTTAAAACTTTTCTGAATATCTTCAACGGGAGACAACAATACATATTCTAAAAATAATAAACACAATCTAAAATACTAATATTATTAGTATTTTAGATTGTGGAACATATAAAAAATGAAGGATACTTTAAAGGAAGGGGGGCTCAGGTCAACACCCATAATAAGTTTTTAAAAACGAAATATGTTGACGAGCACGAAGAGGGTATAGATGAATTAATGCTTGAAAACAGCATCACACAGTTTTTTGAAGAGCATCCCAAAAACATCGTCAGTAAGTCGAAAAGCCCCGATCTGCCTTTTTTGCTATCCATAAATCCTTACCAGGGATGCGAACATGGCTGCCTGTATTGTTATGCGCGAAATGCCCATGAATATTATGGTTTTAGCGCCGGACTTGATTTTGAACGAAAAATAATTGTCAAGCGAAACGCCGCAGAATTACTCGAAACTTTTCTGAACAAAAAAGGTTATATACCCTCGGCCATCATGTTATCGGGCAATACTGATTGCTATCAACCCATAGAACGAAAGCTGAAGATTACACGTTCATTGCTGAAAGTATTTTTAAAATATAAACATCCGGTCAGCATTATCAGCAAGAATAATCTCATGCTGAGAGATCTGGATATTCTTAAAGAACTGGCTGCCCTTGATCTCATTCATGTAGCAGTTACCCTAAATTCATTGGATGAAAGTCTCAGGCAAAAACTGGAGCCCAGAACAGTTACCGCCCAAAACCGTATCAGGCTGATCTCCACCCTGAGCGAAGCAAATATTCCGGTTATGCTCATGTGCGCACCCATCATTCCGGGTTTGAATAGTGATGAAATACCACAACTCATTCAATCAGCTGCCTCGGCAGGCGCTTCGGCGGCTGCTTTCACCATGGTTCGGCTGAATGGTTCGATCGCAGAAATTTTTGCAGACTGGATCTATAAAGTCTACCCCGACCGGGCAGACAAAGTATTGAATCTGATTGCCCAATGTCATGATGGAAAATTAAGTGACAGCCGCTGGGGGAAACGAATGAGCGGAGACGGAAAAGTAGCTGAAAGTATCCACAGTCTGTTTAAGATTTCCCTGAAAAAGTACATGAATGGAAGAAAAATGAAGCCTTTTAATTACAGCCATTTTAGTCCTGCCCCGGGAAAACAACTTGAATTATTTTAGATCAAATTTTTAATTTAAAAAGATTATGTACCTTTAATACAATAAACCAATATAGTATTCAGTATAATTTCTTTTAATGAGCACTAATATCAAGTCTGTAATCATTGGGACGGGTAGTTTTGTACCTGGAAATATTATATCAAACAGAGACTTTTCGGAGCATCGCTTTTACGAAAAAAATGGAGAACCCATTTTACGTGAGAATACAGAGGTGATACAAAAGTTTCAGGACATCACCGAAATTGAGGAGCGCCGTTATGCAAATAAGGAGCATATGGCTTCAGACCTTGGTTATTTCGCTGCATTAAATGCCATTGAAAGCTCAGGAACAGACCCTGAAACGCTGGATTATATTATTGTAGCACACAATTTTGGTGACATTGCACCGGGAAGTACCCGCGTTGATGTTCTGCCTACGCTGGCATCCAGAATTAAATATAAGCTGGGAATAAAAAATCCGGATTGCGTGGCTTATGATCTGCCTTTCGGATGTCCCGGGTGGTTACAGGGAATGATACAGGCAGATTACTATATTCGTTCGGGGGATGCAAAACGCGTCCTGATCATCGGAACTGAAACCCTCTCGAGGGTGACCGATCCGCACGACCGGGATAGCATGATCTATG
Organism: Pedobacter sp.; assembly: GCA_041671205.1. Lineage (GTDB taxonomy): Bacteria > Bacteroidota > Bacteroidia > Sphingobacteriales > Sphingobacteriaceae > Daejeonella. The sequence continues at coordinate 163 of JBAZCD010000092.1, read as the reverse complement.
CTGATGGTGCAGGAGCAACAATACTGGAAGGAAGATTAGGTGTTGAGGAAGGAATATTAGCGCATAAAACACAAACACACACATCAGATGAGGCCTATTACCTGTATTCCGGCAAATCCAGTAATCCGGATCTGGTTTCAGATGATCAGTACATCAAAATGGA
>JBAZCD010000091.1:0-8476 GCA_041671205.1 Pedobacter sp. | reverse complement strand
ACAGGTTTTACTTGTACAAGGCAGATAGACTACTACTTGTAGTAGCTAATAATGCTGTTGTTTTCTTATTCAAGTACTTTTTTCCGGTATGTTAAGATATTTGTGAAGTATCAAGATAATAAGTATCAAGAATCAAGACGAGTTTTTAGTCTTGATACCTGATACCAGATACTTGCTACTTTCAAGATCTTTAGGTGCCTATATCGGCGGTGTCCACCTCTTCCCATTCCGAACAGAGAAGTTAAGCCCGCCAGAGCCAATGGTACTGCCGTAACAGGTGGGAGAGTAGGTCGGTGCCCAATTTTAAATAAAGCCCCTTTCGTAAGATTGGGGCTTTTTTGCTTTACTTTCGTCAGGAGGAAGCGGTTTGTCTGCCCGGGGCGGATACAAATCAGGATTCCTCAGAATGAAAACCCGTATTTAGTAGTATATTTGGCCCTAACCAAAAACTTTTCATCCTGACGAATTCAGAAACAATTTGTTAGGTTTGATTAATAAATTTCAATTTATTAATACTCATTAACTGAACTTCATGTTTCTTTCCTATTTGTTTCATGGAATATTTAATATTATTCACAGAAAGAGAACAAATAAAGTATACTTGTCATTTGGTGAGAACTGCTTGACGGATAATATTTTAAGCAGGTATGGACTTAAATCTTTCACAACTCCATTTTCACATTGCAGATCTAATATTGAGTATATATTGGATTTGGAGAAAAACAATTATGATCATTTTGTAAGTGGCGAATTTCTCAAGTATGGAGACTTAAACGGAAAGCCCGTCCCCCGACTTAAAATGGATTTAATCCTTGAAAATAATTACCATCATTTACTTAAGAATGGTATTGAATTCCCAAGTCAGGATGTTATTAAAAATCAGAAATACTGGCAAAAGGTTGTTAAGCGGGCAAACAAGTTAAAGATATTTTTAGGTAAACGAAAGTACGTTCTTCTTTATCACCATAGAGTTTGTGAAGACAGTGATCCGGAATTACTCTTAAGGCATCTGTCTGAATTGAAAAAGTACTATTCAACTGAAGGATATGAATGTCAGATTGTTTTATTTAAACAAATTATAATAGGTAAAGGGTCGGAGAAAAAACTGACCTACCAAGAGAATAGGGATATCCATATTTTTGATTTTCATACTCATCATACCTGGACTGGACACGATCAAAGAAAATATTGGGCATTTATAGATGATTCCCTGATTAGTCAAATGCTGAAAATAGTAAAAACCCTATAATTTAATTCGATCCTTACCTTCTCATTCAGTTGAAAATAGTGCCTAAATCTGCTGCTGTTTTTCAGTCCTGACTTTCGTAAAGAATGATCTGGCTTGTCAGCCCGGGACGGATGCAAATCTGGACTCTCCAGGATGATGGCTACTCCTGTTTAATAATAAAGGTGTTATAGCCACAAAGCTTGTCATCCTGATGCAAAACAGGATAAACGGGATCACAGCAGCAGCTTTGCCGCTTTGTAAATAGAATCTAATCCCTAATTTTCTGCGGCAAACTATAGCACAGAGCCCGGCTAGCGGAGCCGATAAGGCATTGAACCTGCTTTTCAACATATCCCAATTACTCCTTTTTACCTGTATTTTTAACTAATACTCTTAATTTTAGCGAATATTAGGATTCTCTTCCTTGCGAAATTCAGGCAATTGTTGAGTTTTTTTATTATCACGGCTTACCTATGCTTGATTTTTTTCGTATTTTAAAGTGATAATCTTTCGAATACTTTTCTCAGGAGGATTTTTTGTATTACTTTAGTTTAATTGGTCTGATCATAACATTAGGAACAATATTTCGTTATCTTGAACATAGAATTTTTATTTACCGGAACTAAAATGAATTTATTAAATAAATTATTATATACCCTTGCGATACTCGCATTACCCCTTATCTCATCTGCCCAAAGTACTGAGGATGAATCTCCTGTTGCAAACTGGCAGAATCTTGATCTTAAGAAAGACGGTGTTTTTGGAATCAGTACAGAGAAGGCCTATACAGAAATTCTGAAAGGTAAAAGATCATCCCCGATTATTGTGGCAGTTATTGATGGAGGAATTGATACTGAACATGAAGATCTCAAAAAGGTATTGTGGACTAACCAGAAAGAAATTTCTGGGAATGGTATCGACGATGATAAAAATGGCTATGTCGATGATATACACGGCTGGAATTTTATAGGATCCCCTAAAGCTAATATCCATTATGACAATATGGAAGTTATCCGTCTGATCAATAAGTTCCAGCCTAAATACGCATCGGCCTTAAATTCTACCCCGTTTAATGAGAAAGAAAGGAAAGAGTTTCAGACCTACCAGAAATTAGTAACTGATTATATGGCTAAACTGCAATCTGCTCAAATGGGTTTGCAGAATACAACGATGATCAAAAAGTATCTGGATGAAATTTTAATTAAACTTGGAAAAGATAATCCAACGGCTGAAGATTTTAATGATTATAAAGCAGCTAATGATGTTGAGTCTCAGGTAATCAAATTTATCAGACCCGAACTTAAAAAGAAAGATTTCAAGAAATTCTACGATGAACTTAAGGACGGGATTAAATACTATGATACCCAGGTTAAATATCACCTGAATGTAGATTTTGATCCCAGAAAGGACTCTGTTGGTGATGATTATTCCAATAGTAATGAGCGTTTTTACGGAAATAGCAATGTGACGGGTCCGGATGCTGAACACGGTACGCATGTTGCCGGGATCGTGGGAGCCATTCGTAATAATAACCTGGGTATTCAGGGTGTGGCAGATAATGTAAAGATCATGGCTGTACGAACTGTTCCTGATGGCGATGAGCGTGATAAAGATGTGGCCAATTCAATTCGTTATGCCGTGGATAATGGAGCTAAGATACTTAATATGAGTTTTGGTAAATCCTACGCCTGGGATAAGAAGGTGGTAGATGAGGCTGTTAGATATGCAGTTTCTAAAGGTGCACTTCTAGTTCATGCTGCCGGAAATGATGGTAAGAATACTGAAAAGGAGGACAATTTTCCTAACCGCCTGTTTACAGACAGTACCGGTGTGACTATGGGTACCGCCCAGGGCTGGATTGAGGTAGGAGCATCAGGATGGAAAAATGACGAAGAACTGCTTGCTTCCTTCTCAAACTATGGGGGTAAAACAGTAGATGTTTTTGCTCCCGGTGTGAAAATTAATTCAACGATGCCCGGTTCAAATTATAAAGAGAATGATGGAACCAGTATGGCCGCTCCGGTTGTTTCCGGGCTTGCCGCATTGATCTGGTCTTATTATCCTCAGTTTACAGCTCTCCAGATCAGGGATATTATCATGAATTCGGTCATAAAAGTGGATCAGAAGGTAAAGATTAAGGAAGACGGCGATAACAGGAGAGTATTAATGAGTGAGATCTCTGTTACCGGTGGAATTGTAAATGCCTACAATGCTTTGCAGCTTGCTGAAAAAACTAATTCTACAGCGCGGGTTAAATCTAAATAAACATGGATATTGTTTAAATAAAAAGAGGCTGCCTTTTTTTCAGGCAGCCTCTTTTTATTTATATTTCAGCCCTTAGTTGGCACCATCGGTCTGAGCTCGCTGAATGGCATAGTTACCTACTTTTTTACCCATTTCTAAACCAACTTCACAGTCGCTTCTGTAATGAATTGCTCCATAAAGGCGGGAATTAGAAGCTTCTAAAGCCATTGAATTAAATAAATTTGCTTTTTCCGGTATCAGGTGAGCCAAAATTGTTGCTGCTGCACCACTGAAAGTTGAATGCCCCGAAACATAGGATGGGAAGTTTGGAAGCCCTGTGAGGGTCTTGATTTCCAGATTTACCTGTGATGGTCTTGGATTGAAATAGGTAAATTTCGCATCCCAGCAGACGATTGCTGCATCCATTAAGGACATGTTCAAAAGTGCCAGATTTCTTGCCCAGCGCACTTCACTCAGATTCAATGGGATCATATGTTCTGCTGCAATGGCATTCAGTGTCCGGGAGGTGTGTAGGTTCCAACTCCATCTCCCCAGACATGAACAATTTTCACTCGTTCTCTGCTTGGATTTTGACTGTAATATAAAACCTCATCAAGTTCTTTTTTGAATGCTTCCGATTTGGTGGATGGCGGAGCGACCGGCCTGATCTTTGTCACTACCGTGAGTGAGTCAAATAAGAACGGACGAACCCTCCCAAAATAGGGGAGCATTGGAGGTCGTTTTGGACTTTCCTGACTTATCCATGGAGTTTCGCCTTTTTGAATGGCCGCCTGTTCAAACTCCTTCCAAAGGTCAACACCATTGACTATTCCTGCAGCAGCCCCGGTTCTGTCAGTTCTGGCACGCTGAACAAATTTTAAGGCCACAGCCTTTCCAAGAGCTTCTCCTGCTTCAAGTTCATCACGAACATTAGCCCCGGCAATTAGTCTTGCTCTGCGGTGATCCTCTGCCTTTGACTGGATAAAATCCTGTTCACCGGGGAATAATAGCTTTAATAATTCAATCGTGGCTCCAATTACGACCGCGTCTTCCGAAGGGTATGAAAACAGATTGCTTTTATTGACTAATGGAGTAATTTTCTGATCAACACTGTAGGGTGGCTGACGCTTATACCGGTCTTTATAGTAATGAGCTGCAATTAAGCCATCGAACTGGGCAGCACTGACATAGGCATAAGCCCTGGCGGCATAGGGTGGATTTGAGAATGGAAAAAATGGATAGGCCAGCGGATTATTGGCACTTGGAATCGGATAGCTTCCATCTGCGTTTTGATACGGAGGTAAATTATATTTTGCAACCAGCTCCCGCATGATCTCATTCCATCGCAAAACGGCCCCGGCGCTCCAGTAGGCCACTAGTCTCCGGTCTGCATCGGTCATTTTATCCTGCCATGCCTTAACTTCATTAATCTGAGCAATATAGTCAGGGGTACCTGTTCCTATCGGTACAGGAACAGAAATTTCATTTGCCGAACTTAGCAGGATTGGTTTCCAGGTACCCGCATTCGCATCCGGCTGTGCCGGGTTAAGTGCAGGTGTGAGAAGATTAGTTTCTTCAATATCCTTACTGCATGCCGCCATAAGCAGTATATATACAGCAAAGCTTAAATTTATTAATAATTTCTTCATTTTATTTCTTTTTAGACTCCTCTGATTTCTTTGACTTCAGATTGAAAATGTAAAATAAACCTGCCTGAATATTGTTTGATTTACCTGCATTGCGACCTGCAATGGTAGTATTGGCTCCGCCTATCAAAGTCAGGCCTTTAGGAGAAAGGGGCTCGTACTTCATGCTGATTCCTGTACGGGTCATATTCATGCGGTTCGATGGGAATGGCATATTATTGCGGGTGATATCGAAACCTCCGAGCGTAGTCCAGTTATCGGCTATAGCTTCTATCACCCAGGTTTTACCTCTGTAACCCATCCGGGCATTGAACTGAGCTGCATCCGGCATATACACTTCATTAGAAAAATGCATCTCTGTAGTATAATAGGATGTTCGATCAATCTCAATATTGCTGCGGTGTACATAGGTTCCGCTGATTGTTGCAGTCCAGACACCCATCTGATAGTCGGCCATTCCGCGCAGCGAAATATTGCGGCTTCTCACACCTATAGATAAGGGAAGATAATCGGCTACATAATCAGATACCGGCGAAGAAACCCCTCCGATAGTGAAAAGTGAGAGCGTGCCTTTCCCGACTTTCTTTTTCACAGGTTTCCATTTAAGCCATAAAGAAAGATCCTGCAGGCCATTGAATCCTTTTAACTGCCCGGCAGATGCCTTTGTTTTAATATAGGGTAAATTGAAAATAACATTGAGTTTAGAGCTGATACCCAGACTGCCCATCGGTCCGATCATATTGGTGCTAACTGTGCCCAGGTTGGCATTTTCCCTTTTTAAAGTACCTTCCCAATATTTGTTCCAGCTGCTGCCATTATACATTAGCCCTGTGCAAAATAAGTTTTTGCCCATCATGATGGCATCAATATCGGTTTGTGCGGACAAGGGTAATGCGGTACCTAATAATAGAAATAGAACTATTTTGAGCTTACGGCCATAAGCCAAATGCTTATGCCGGCAAGCTTGTTTTAATTGTAAAAACATAGCATAAATTAGAATGAATAAACGTTTAAATCTGCTCTTCTTTCCCTTGTGAGGATTGATCGAAATTCAAACCAGCATTATCTGGTTGGTCGCATGTACCGATCAAACGATCCGCGATCGCTTTGAAAGACGATTTATTCTTTACAACAGAATAGAAAAAATGAATTTGCGGCCCTCTGCAATGAGGATCCCGCTTTTCTGTTAGGGATTAAACGTATTCGGGAGGAGGCGAATTTATGCCCAAAGAGGGATTTGTGGTATTCGTGGAGCAAATGATGTATCCGCCGGCAAATAGTTCATGAATACTGAAAGTTAGCCCAGAAGCTTGCTGCAGTTCATAATCTGAAAGTGTCTTTTTGGCGGTAACCGGATTGGCAGGGTGCTTTTGATGATTGGGTGTATCCTGAATTTCATTCATCAGCTGATAAAATATTGATCGTGCATGGTGTAATTTGATCTTGTTTGTATTGGGAATGCAACGATAGATAATCCGGCCATTCTCATATTTACGTTCAATAAATTTGTAGTAAACACCATCAATCATAACCTCACCATCCACACGCTCAAAATCAGTCATGTCGGCTATATAGGGAAGTACAACCTTTGAATCGAGTTCTATGATCTGGGAGGTATCATAGTCGTTATTGTCGAGAGCAATTTCCAGCTGCTCATCATAGTGAGTTTCCAGAATTTTTACTAATAAATCATAACCGTACCAGTTAAAACTTAGCACACTTATTATCAATGCGACTGCCAGACTTCTCAGCATTAGGTCTATTTGAATTTATTATTAGATATATGAATATCGAAAATATGATTTATATCACATTTTTTCTAATAATATTTTAATAGAGTTTGATCACATTTTTTGAAAAGGACACGGGAATGTTCTGTTTGCTCAGGATTTCCCCGAATTACAAATGCGATCATGATTGCCGGATAAAATGTGCAGGGTGTTTTAATCCTGAGAAAAGCTTTTAGCCAGCTTACTTTTCACTTCAGTTCCCATTTCTGTAATATATCCTGTTATGATTACAAAATCAGGATCATTCTGAAGATTGGGGTCTGCATAGGAAATATAAATGTGCCCATATTTTGATTATAAATAATTATTTATAATTCAAATTCAGTAAAGGTTTAAAGGGACACCAAAAGAGGTATCCCTTTTGAGCTGTTAAACAGCACTTAACCAACATTCTTCTGTACGGGGCAGTTGTTTTCCGGCTGAAAGCTTATTTTCAATTTCTTTAACGGCATGAACGGTTTTGAAGAAAGAATCTGGTGTGACAGATATCGAATCAATACCCTCTTCCACCAGAAATTTGGCAAAATCCGGGAAGTCAGAAGGGCCTTGTCCGCAGATACCAACTTTCACACCTGCAGTTTTTGCTGTCTTTATTAAGGAACTGATCATTGATTTTACCGCTTCATTTCGTTCATCATATAAATGCGCAACCAAAGAAGAATCTCGGTCCAGTCCGAGTACCAGTTGTGTCAAATCGTTTGAGCCGATTGAAAAACCATCGATATGTGCAGCAAACTGCTCTGCCAGGATAATGTTGGAAGGCAACTCTGCCATCAGATAAACTTCAAGGCCATTTTCCCCCCTTTTCAATCCGTATTCTTCCATTACTTTATAGACCAGCAGCAATTCTTTTGGTGTTCTGCAGAAGGGAATCATTACAATAATATTGTCCAATCCCATTTCTTCCCTTACTTTTTTGATCGCTTTACATTCAAGTCCAAAAGCTTCTTTATATTCTGCAGAATAATATCTGGATGCTCCCCGCCATCCGATCATTGGATTTTCTTCCCGGGGTTCAAAGTACTTTCCTCCCAACAGGTTAAAGTATTCATTACTCTTAAAATCTGAGAAACGGACAATGACCTTATTTGGATAAAAGGCTGCTCCGATACGGGCAATACCATGAGAAAGTTTCTCAACAAAAAAGGCCTCCTCGTCTCTGAATCCCCGTATCAGTGAGCTGATCTGGCTACTTAGTTCAGGATCATTCAGTTGTTTATGCCTCAGCAGTGCCAGTGGGTGCGCTTTAATATAATTATTGATAATGAACTCTTCCCGGGCAAGCCCTACACCCTTATTCGGGAAATGTGAATAATGGAAAGCTGTATCAGGAGAGGCAACATTTAGAAGGAGTGGTGTAACAGTTTCTGGAAGCTCTGACAGATCGTATTCCTGCTTTTCAAAAGGAATCGATCCGCTATATACAATGCCGGCATCTCCTTCGGCGCATGAGGCTGTGATTTCCTGTCCGTTCTGAAGAATGGCTGTGGCATTGCCGCAGCCGACAATGGCCGGTACGCCCATTTCGCGGGCCACAATAGCTGCATGGCATGTTCTGCCTCCCTTAT
>JBAZCD010000090.1:0-8488 GCA_041671205.1 Pedobacter sp. | reverse complement strand
CACAGCGGACGTTCAAGAAATGATCAGGTTCTGGTGGATCTCAAATTGTTCTTTCGCAGTGAGATTCAGAAACTGGTCAGAAATACTGACATTCTGTTTACTCAGCTGATTGCACAAAGTGAAGAGCATAAGGATAAATTACTTCCGGGCTATACACATTTGCAGATTGCGATGCCCTCATCCTTCGGATTATGGTTCGGAGCCTATGCCGAAAGCCTTGCCGATGATATGGAACTGATGCTTGCAGCCTGGAAAATCTGTAATAAAAACCCATTGGGTTCTGCAGCAGGATACGGTTCTTCCTTTCCATTGAACCGTACCATGACCACTGAATTACTGGGCTTTGATTCTCTGAATTATAATGTAGTTTATGCCCAGATGGGCCGTGGAAAAACTGAGCGTATTTTGGCTCAGGCAATGTCTTCCCTTGCGGCAACTTTGGCTAAACTGGCTATGGATGCCTGTCTGTTTATTAATCAGAACTTTGCATTTATCAGTTTCCCTGATGAACTTACCACTGGTTCAAGCATAATGCCTCATAAGAAAAACCCGGATGTTTTTGAGCTGATTCGAGCCAGATGCAATAAGATACAGGCTTTACCGAATGAGATCGCACTGATGACCACGAATCTGCCTTCCGGTTATCACCGTGATCTGCAATTGCTGAAAGAAAACCTGTTTCCGGCATTCAGATCATTAAATGAATGCCTGGAAATGACGGCCTTTATGCTGCAATCCATTCAAATTAAGGACGATATTTTAAAGGATGAAAAATATGCTTATCTCTTCAGTGTAGATGCGGTAAATGAGGAGGTTTTAAACGGAGTTCCTTTCCGTGAGGCTTATAAAAAAGTTGGAGCGGCGATCGAAAAAGGTGAATTCAAAGCACCGGCAAGCGTAAAGCATACCCACGAAGGCAGTATTGGAAACTTATGTAATGAGCAGATTAACGCCTCATTCAAAGAGCTATTGAAAAGCTTCAATTTTGAAAAGGTAGACAAAGCCATTGAGGCATTGATCGCATAGAATAGATTAATTTATAGCGGGATGAGATCCTGGAGAATATAGAAAATAGAAATGAACGTATCCAAAATAGCAAATACCCTCGAGGGTTCAGAAATTATTAAAATTGCAGGCGAGATCAATGAGCTGAAGAGAAAAGGTGCGCAGATCGCTAACCTGACCATTGGCGATTTTGATTCTAATATCTTTCCGATACCTGATGAACTGAAGAATGGAATCGTTGAGGCTTATCGGGCTAACCAGACAAATTATCCGCCTGCAGAGGGTGTGGCAGTGTTGCGTGAGAATATTTCAGCTTTCTTAAAGGAGCGTTTTGGTTTATCATACAACAGTAAGCAGATCCTTGTCGCCGGCGGATCACGTCCATTGATCTATGGAACATACATGGCTCTGGTAGATCCCGGAGATAAGGTAATTTACCCTACACCTTCCTGGAATAACAATCATTATTGTCGTTTTACAGGGGCAACGGAGGTTGCGGTGAAAACATCAGCTGATAATAATTTCATGCCTACAGCTGATGATATCCGTCCGCACGTTAAAGGAGCCACTCTGCTGGCCTTATGTTCACCTCTTAACCCAACCGGAACCATGTTTGCCAAAAAAGATCTGGAAGAGATCTGTGATCTGGTAATTGCCGAGAATAAGAACCGCGGAGCAGATGAAAAACCGCTTTATATCATGTATGACCAGATCTATTCACTTCTGACCTTTGGCGGCCAGTTTCATTATGATCCAGTTACTTTAAGGCCTGAACTGAAAGACCGTGTGATCTATATCGATGGTATTTCCAAATGCCTTGCTGCTACCGGAGTGCGTGTAGGATGGGCTTTCGGTCCGGAACATGTGGTTGATAAGATGAAAACCATTGTGGGGCATGTGGGCGCCTGGGCTCCAAAGCCTGAGCAGGTAGCAACAGCTAAATTTTTAACCCAGCCGGTAGAATTAAATAATTACCTGACAGCTTTTAAAGCAAAAGTTCAGAAAAGCCTGGATACCCTTTATCAGGGCATGATCCGGCTTAAAGCTGATGGTTTTGCGGTAGATGCGATCAATCCGATGGGTGCGATCTACCTTACGGTGAAGGTGGATTATATTGGTAAAACCACGCCTGATGGAGAAGTTCTGAAGGATAGTACCGATGTTAATTTTTACCTGATCAAAGAAGCGAAAATGGGTATTGTACCATTTTCAGCATTTGGTACAGATAGCAGTGTAAACTGGTTCAGGGCTTCTGTCGGAGGATGTTCGTATGAAGATATTGAACAAATGATTCCGAGAATGAGGGTTGCGCTAAGTAAATTGAAATAGCATGCATAAAACAAAAAAAACTGGCTAATTAGCCAGTTTTTTTGTTTTAGTTACCTCTGGATGGCCTGTTCTGACCACCCCTTCCATTTTCCTGTCCTGAAGAAGAGTTTCCTCGTCCTTCCGAACTTTGCCTGCTCTGTGGAGGAGCCTGTCGTTCCTGTGGTGTGTTTCTCTGAACCCTTTCCGGAGCCTGAGTTTGACGAGGGGCTTGTGCTGCACGTTCAGGCCTTTGCTCCCTTGGTGCCTGAACAGGTACCTGTCTGGCTTGCTCCTGACGATCAGCTATCGGAGGGCGTTGTCCTCCATGATTACTCTGATTTCCCCTGATATCCTGATTGTCATAGGTTCTTCCTGATCGCTGAGAGGATGCCGGGATCTGCCTGCTTTCGGGACGGACCGCACCAGCATCAGCCGAATTACCTGTGATACGATCAGATCCTCTGCCATTAGTTGCTCCTCTGCCTCCGGAATTGTCAAGCGGACGTTCCGGACGTGGATTCTGGCCGGGGTATCCACCGCGGTCAGGCGTTCTGTTTACCTGTGGACGGTCGCTTCTGCCGTTTCCATAATTTGTCGGCCTTTGATCCCTGACATCATAGATCCTCACCGGCTGACGGGTTACTCTTCTGATCTCCTCAGCCCTCGGACCGGTATAATACCTGTTCCGGTTATACACATAAGTATTGTTGATGATGATCGTGTTATTGTAGATATTACGATTTCTGTATCCGTTGTAATGAGGATATCTGTGGTAGTAGATATCTCGCTGCGGTACAAATACCCAGTAGAAATCCGGAACCCTTACCCCAATATTAATATTGATATTGACACCCGGGCCCAATGGAGCCCAGCCATAATAACCGCCACCGCTTCTCCAGCTCACCCATGCAGGTCCCCAGCGGGTATCAGGAACCCAGATCCATCCCCTGCGGCTGCTGTGATACCAGCGTCCATAATGAAATGGTGCCCATCCCCATTCGTAATCAGATACCCAGGTATTTCCATATTTGGTCATCTCCCAATGTCCGTTACTGTAATAGGGTCTGAAATCATCCTGATCAACATCAGGTCGCCATACGTATCCGTATTGCGGGTCATTTATCCATACACCGTATGGGGAGAGTTCCTCATAAAAAGTTTCAAGAGAGACATCTTCATACTGAGCCTTTGCCTGTGCCGGTAATAAAAATGACAGGAATAATAATAGTCCAGCCAAATATTCCGGGAATTTAATTTTCGTTTTCATAGCTCCTAAAATTTAATTTGTTTGTTCTTAATAATCTAGAAGATAAAATTCTGCCAAAGGTTGTATTGTAATTAAATTATTACGTAAATTCATTTTGAACGATATTTTTAAATGTCAGATTTATACCATTTGACTGATATAACTCATTTGAGCGGAATTTGTTTTAATTTGTATCAAAAACCTAATGATACTTCCCGGCTCACTTTATCTTATTCCCGTGCCTTTGGCAGATGATGCTTCGGCAAAGTCATTCACTCCCTATTTAGTAGAAACGATAAATCATATCAATGAGTATATCGTAGAGAACAATAAAACCGCCCGCAGGTTTCTAAAGGAAGCAGGTTTGAAAACCCCGCAAAGTGAGCTCATTATTCATGATTATGGGAAACATAACCGCGAAGGTAATTTAAACGAGTTCTTCAAAGGGCTTTTAGCAGGGAATAATGTAGGATTAATGAGTGAAGCGGGGTGTCCGGGTGTAGCCGACCCTGGTGCAGAAATTGTGGCCCTGGCTCATCAGAAAGGTATTAGGGTAATTCCTTTGGTCGGTCCCAGCTCTGTTTTGCTGGCATTGATGGCTTCGGGTTTCAGCGGACAAAGCTTTACTTTTCATGGGTATTTGCCCATTGATAAAGCGCAGCGGGCAAATAAGATCAAAGAGCTTGAGGCTCTGGCTGAAAGGCATAGCCAGACCCAATTATTTATCGAAACCCCATTCCGTAATAATACAATACTCGATGAAATTTTGAGGAGCTGTAAAGCAGAAACAAAACTTTGTATTGCCTGTGATCTGAACTCGGAGAATGAATTTATTCAGACCAAAAGCATCAAAGACTGGAAGACTAAGATCCCCGACCTGCATAAGAGGCCTGCGATATTTTTGCTGTATAAAAAGTAGTACTTTACTCTGTCATTCCGAAGGAGGCACGACTGAGGAACCTCTGTGTATATAGCACAGCCTTAATTGATTTGTTGCCTTAAACTGTGAGATTTCTCCACACATCGTAATTTCATTAAATAATAACAATAGGGGTTGTGTGTTCGAAATGACGATTAATCAACCATGAATCGTCTCCGATTTCCCATAGTTCTGAATAACCTTAGCCTCGTATTCCAGAAACTCTTTCCAGCGTTTTTCTACATTAATATCACCGGCATATTTACGTGCAAGAGTGATGAACATGGTATAATGGCCTGCCTCGCTGACCATCAGCTCATAGTAAAACTCAGAAAGTTCTTTATCATTGATGTGCTCAGACATTACTTTGAAACGTTCGCAGCTGCGTGCTTCGATCATTGCCGAGAATAGCAAACGATCGATAAGCTGCTCCTGCCTGCTTCCGCCTTTGATCACAAACTGAAGCAGCTCATTGACATAATGGTCCTTACGCTCGCGTCCAAGAGTAAACCCGCGGGCCAGAATCAGGTCGTGAACCCGTTTAAAATGATCCATTTCTTCCTGAACAAGCATAGCCATTTCCTGGACCAGATCAGACAAGTTTGGATTCTGAACGATGAGGGTAATGGCATTACTGGCTGCTTTCTGCTCACAAAATGCATGGTCAGTCAGGATCTCTTCGATATTGCTCTCCACCACATTCTTAACCCAGAGCGGATCGGTTGGGAGTTTCAGTTTTAGAATGGTTTTTTCGTTGCTCACGTTTTGAAATATTAAGGCTGACAGGGTTCAAAACCCTGTCAGCCTTTGATTTAACGGTACAGATTTTTTCCTTCAATAAATTTGAGCACCTTATCCGGTACAAAATATTGAATATTTTTTCCCTCTTTAACTGCCTTGCGAATAAAGGTTGCTGATAACTCCATCAGGGGCGTTTCGGTAATGCTGATCGATGGGTGCCCTGAAAAATCATGCTTGTCAAATCCCGGACGCGGGTAGATATGAATATGATAGTCGCGAAGGATTAGTTCATAATTCTTCCACTTTTTCAATGAAACCAAATTGTCTGAACCCATGATCAGGCTGAACTCATGCTCAGGGTACTTCTCATGAAGATAAGTGAGGGTATCGATCGTATAGGAAGGTTGAGGAAGCTTTAGCTCCACATCGCTGACTCTGATATTGACAGCATCTTCAGTTGCCAATTTTGCCATCTCCAGGCGGTCGTACATATTGATCAGATCACTTTTTTCTTTCAATGGATTATGCGGAGAAACAACCAGCCAAACTTGCTGCAGACCGGTATGATTTGCCATGTAATTAGCAATGATCAAATGGCCGGTATGAACGGGATTAAAGGAACCGAAGAATAAACCTATTTTCATATATCTGGAGATATGAGATTGGAAGTATGAGATATGAGACAGGGTATGTTGGGCATTCGATAGTTATTTTGGGGCAAGAAATTCTGTGACGAGTTTTTCTGCTTCTTTACAGGCCGTTTCAAGCTCATAGTTTTTTAAGATCACATCAAATTGCCTGGCGTAAAGTAATTCTTTATCAGCTTTTTTGATTCGTTCGGCCAGTTTCTCAGGAAGGTCGGTACCTCTGCTGGTCAATCGATCGATCAGCACCTCCAGTGATGGGGGCTGAACAAAAACCGCCAGTGCACTTTCTCCAAATTTCTTCTTCAGGTGGAGTCCGCCAATCACATCAATATCGAAAATGACATGCTTTCCTTCGGCCCATATCCGGTCAATTTCGGACCGTAATGTTCCATAAAAGGTTCCTGAATACACTTCCTCAAATTCCACAAATTCTTTTTGCGCGATCTTGTGAAGAAAACTCTCCTTCGTAATAAAATAATAATCCTTGGCATTCACTTCATCTCCACGCTGATGTCTTGTTGTAGCCGAAATAGAAAATGAAAGATTCGGTATCGTTTTTAATAAATGGTGGACTATGGTAGTCTTGCCCGCGCCGGAGGGAGCTGAAAATATGATGAGTTTGCCGTTATTCATGTTTTATTTATACGTAATAAGAAAACTCCTGGAATGGTTTAAATTTCTAATTTATTAACTCAAATAGTGAAAAATATAAAGATTGTTCAGAAACGTACAACGTATTACTTACAACGTATAACTCTTAAAGCACATTAAGTAATTGTTCTTTAATCTTTTCGAGTTCTTCTTTCATTCCAACTACGATCTGCTGCATTTTGGCATCATTGGCCTTCGAACCCATGGTATTGATCTCGCGGCCAATCTCCTGAGAGATGAATCCAAGTTTCTTGCCATTGGCATCCTTGTCTTTAAGTGCTTCAATGAAGTAATCACAATGGCTTTTCAGGCGGATCTTTTCTTCAGTAATATCCAGTTTATCGATAAAATAGATCAGCTCCTGCTCAAAACGGTTATGGTCTACATTTTCTTTGCCCACAGCCTCTTCCAGGAACTGGTTTAGTCGCTCTCTGATCGATGGTATGCGAAGTGGCTCCTGTATTGAAACCTGTTTCATGCCTTCCAGAATATTATTTACTCTCAGGATGAGATCCTGCTTAAGCACATTTCCTTCATCCTGACGAAAGTTCTGGAAATTTAAAAGAGCCAGTTCAAAAGTTTTATAAACTATTTTCCATTCATCTTCACTCGCTTCATCCGAACTGTATTGTATGACCTCCGGAAAATTTAAAGCCATTTGAAATAAATTGCTTCCTGCGGCCCCAAGAGCATCAGCAGATTCTTTGAGCTGATCATAATAATGTTTGAGCAAAGGCTGATTTATACTGGAGGTTTTAAGGGTAGTCTCAGCATATTCAACATTAATACTGATATTTACCTTGCCTCTTTCAATTTGCTTGCTGCATTCATTTCTCAATAAAAATTCTTTATCAGAAAATGCTTTTGGAAGTTTTAGAGAAAGTTCCAGAAACTTGCTGTTCAATGATTTGATCTCAATCGTGTACTTTGCACGGGCATAATCATTGGCCGCCAAGCCATAACCTGTCATGGATTTTATCATGGTGCAAAGATAAGATTTAATTGGAAAGGCTCAGAAACAGTTTGAGAACCTTATTAATAATTCATTTGGGATGAAAGGCGCCTGTGTTTTGTTAATTTTGGGTTGGAATGAAATCCTGATGAAAGCAGTATTGAACATTTTTCTATTGATTATTGCCTCCTTGGCTATTCCGCCAGCTAAGGCTCAGCAGAACAGTGTTCAGGGTTTGATCATGGAAAAATCAGGTGCATCAAGAATTGCCGGGGTGAATATTCTGAATAAAAAGACGGGGGTTTCTTCTTTCAGCAATGAATTGGGTCTTTTCAGGATTGCAGCTTCGGTTGGAGACACACTCAGCCTGTTCAAGTCCGGATATTCAGAGCTGGTTATTCCTTTGCTTGAACTTTCTGATAAGGTTCTGATGCTTCAGCCGGTCATACAACTGTCTGAAGTAAAGGTGCTTGGACAGAGCAAAAAACAGGAACTGGATGAGATTAGGGATCAGTATCGAAAAAAGGGATCTTATTATGCGGGAAAACCTCCCATTCTGGCCTATTTTTTCAAGCCGCTAACTGCTTTGTATGAACTGATCGGCAAAACTCCTGCTCAGGCACGCCGGTTTAACGCTTATTATACAAGAGAGCTTCAGGAGTCGGAGATCGACCGCCGCTTTAATGCTTCTGCGATCACCGGGATCACGGGACTGGAAGGAAATGATCTGAAAAATTTTATGATATTGTATCGACCTGATTATCAGAATATTGCTGAATGGGATGAATATGCATTGATCAATTATATTAAAAAGTCGCTGCAGACTTTTAACCGCACCGGCCGGCCAAAAGCAATACGGAGCCTGCCTCCTTTGCCCAAAGCACCCGATTTGTCGGATAAAAATTTAAAATATTAAGACGGAGTATTTTCAATAAGATCGGCCATTCGCTTATAGATCATTGTTTTCAGATCTTCAAGATCATCAGCCACCATTCCTTTTACCTCTACAGGCTCTGCAA
>JBAZCD010000089.1:0-8550 GCA_041671205.1 Pedobacter sp. | reverse complement strand
ATATAATCTGGCGGCATCGAGTCCGGCAAAATTAAGCGAATTGAAAAATCTGCTGCAAAACGAAGTATTAAAGAAATAAAAGATTAATTCCATTAGAAAAGAATGTTGGGCCATATTGGCAAACTATCAGTATCGTAAAAAGAAATTATTTTTCTAATTAGAAAATTATGCCATAAGCCGCTTTGACAGGATTTAAAGTGTTAAAGACCTGTAATTTATATTCATTATTAACTGTTTATTTCCCATTTTTAGTTCAGTAGATATATATTAAGATAACAGAAGTATGTTGATTCAGGAAAAAGATGATGACACTGATAAGCGCTTATATCAAGCAGTTCAAATAACCAACCCTATCTATATTGACATCACAAAGATTAAAAAATTTCTATATTACGCTTTTCTAATACAATTAATATTCAATCTGATGGTAGTCCTGCTTACCGAAGCAGGCTATACTAATTTTTATGGTTTTAAGAAATTCTACTTTGATGACGAAGAAACCATACCTACGTACTTTTCAGCAATCAATCTGCTATTCACCGGAATTTTATTAGCCCTGATTACAATTTTAAAATCAAAGGTAAAGGATCCCTTTACAATGCATTGGAAGATACTTTCAATCCTGTTTACATTATTATCGATCGATGAAGTTGCAGGGTTTCACGAAATGACCATCGACCCCATGGTACGCGCTTATCAACTCAGCGGCTACATGAGGTTTCCCTGGGTTATATTAGGGTTAATTTTCATGACGGGCTTTTCCCTGTACTACCTTCAATTTCTAAGAGCCTTACCCAGGCCTTATATCAAAGGCTTCTTTTGTTCATGCCTGATTTTTCTAAGCGGATCCATTGGTCTGGAAACTATAAGTGCCAAAATATTTATCAGTCTGGAGCAAAGTCCTAAAAATCTGATTTATAATTTAGTGACAACTCTGGAAGAAAGCTGTGAAATGCTTGGAATAATTATGTTCATTAATGTCTTGCTTTCATACCTAAAGTCAATGAATATCCCCATTAACTTTTATTTTAAATACAGTGAATAGTTGTAAATCACTGCATAGAATTAGAATTCTCCAAAAAAAACTGATCACTGAAGTTGACCAGAAATAACTCCTTATTAGAGCGGGTAACTCCGGTATAGAGCCATCTTAAAAATTCAGTATTCAGCATTTCATCTGTAAGATATCCCTGATCGATAAAAACAGCAGGCCACTGCCCTCCCTGAGCCTTATGACAGGTAACTGCAAATGCAAATTTAATCTGTAGTGCATTATAATAAGGATCCTTTTTCAGCTCCTCCATCCTGAATTTCTTGTTTTCAATATGCATATAATCCTGGAGCACCGCTTCATAAAAGCGCTTATTGCCGGCATTTGAAAGGCTTGGTGTTTCAGAATATAATGTATCCAGCATTACCTTACAGCTCAGCGGTTCTTCATCGGGATAATCAAGCAATTCAATAACGAGATCAGCAAAGCGGAAACCATATTGTTCTTCAATTCTCCTGACCTTCCGTATCCTGGCAATATCTCCGTTGGCAATAAAATCACCGCTGTTATCCTCCGGTTTCAGCCAGAAATAATTATTCCGAACGACCATAATGTGGTCGCCACCGCTTATCTCTTCTTCCCGGTATAGAATTCGGTTACGGATGTTTTGATTATAGGCATTCGCATTTTTGTTGGAGCGGCAGATCACAATGGTATTCTCCATTCCGTATTTATCATATGCATAATTCAGGCCTTCAACAAGACGTTCACCGGTCATCCTGAAAATATCCTTATATCCCCTGATCTTAAATTTCGGGAAGCCCTCCTCTCCTTTACGCACCAGTTCGCGAAGCTGGGTAGCATTAAACAGTATTCCTGATTCCTTTTCCTGACGAACTACATCAGTCAATTCATAACTAAAAACACTCAGCCGAAACTGATTGGAAACAAATTCTTTGTTCAGCGCCGGACTTAGTACCGAACCCACAGGCGGTAATTGCGCCGTATCCCCTACCAGCATCAGTTTACAGTTTTTACCATTGTAAACATAGGAGATCAGGTCCTGCAAAAGACTATGCCGGCTGTAATCATGTGCCTGATCGGATATCATAGAAGCCTCATCAACAATAAACAAGGTATTCTCCATAATATTATCCCCCAGTACAAAGTTCATTTCCGGACTTGCTGCAACTTTCTTACAGTATATTTTCTTGTGTATAGTAAATGCTTTCCTGCCCGAATAATTACTGATCACTTTGGCGGCACGACCAGTTGGTGCAAGCAATACCGATTTAAGCTTAATTTCAGGAAGCACTTTGACCAGCGCACTGATTAGTGTGGTTTTACCAGTACCTGCATAGCCTCTCAGAATAAAGCATTCGTCAGCATTTGCTGATGGAAGAAATTTCTCCAGCATAATAAATACATCCCTTTGCTGGGCGGTAGGTCTTTTGCCAAAATTTTTCTCGATCAAATCCCGGATGTACATCTCCGCAAATTGCAAATAATGAATCTATTTTTTTCTGAAAGCATAAAATGGATTGAAAAAAATTGATGTGGTAAATCAAGTGAATGACTGAAATATTAGATGAGAAACTATACTTTTGTTATCGATGATCAAATTACTACACTTAGTTGACGATGGCTTTCAATCTCAAACAGCTGCCAAGTGCGACCTTTTGATCCATATTGGCATTGAAACCTTGCAGTATGCCATTATTGATAAAGTTAGAGATGAACTTAAGGCTTTGGCAGAATATAAACTGCCTGCAATACAGGATCTGAGCGATTTGATCCGGACACTGGAGAAGCTTCCTGAAAGTAACCGGGAATTTAAATATCCCTATAATAAGGTTAAGATCTCATTCGACTCTTATAAGTTCACATTCATACCCGCAGAATTGTATGAAAATGAAAATGATCAGGAATATGCAAAATTCATTAATCAATCATCAGCCGATCTGGTACTGACTAACACAATCAATTCAGCAAATATTAAAAACCTGTTTGCAATCAATTCGGATTTCCTGACTTCTCTAAACCAGGTTTTTCAAAACCCGAAGATCTTTAATCAGGCCAGTTCTTTTATTGAAGGAATAAAAAAGAACTATTCGAATAACAATAGCGCTTGTTTAATTGTCGATTGCTATAGCAAACACATTCAGATAGCCTGTTTAAAAAACTCAGAACTGGTTTTTTATAATATTTTTGAATGCCTGAATGCAGATGAGTTTAATTACTTTTTACTGAATACAATCGAAACTTTAAATCTGGATACTGAAGCAACTCATGTGATCATTTCAGGAAAAGTGACATCTGATGAAGATGAATATTACCAGAGGTTGCTGAAATATTTCAACAAGCTGACATTTGCAGACAGCCGGTTAATTGTCAGGCATTCTGGTATATTCGATAATGTCAGCCCACAGACCTACTTTTCACTAATCAGTCTTGACCTATGCGAATAATCGGTGGAAGATTAAAAGGTTTACGACTAAATCCTCCATCTAAACTCCCTGTCAGACCCACAACAGACCTCGCTAAAGAGGCCCTGTTTAATATCCTCTATAACCAGTTTGATTATGCAAACATACGGGTGTTAGATCTTTTCAGCGGCACAGGAAATATTTCAATAGAATTTGCCTCCCGCGGTGTTCCTGAAATTTGCTCCGTAGACCGTGACTTTGGCTGCTACAATTATCTGAAAACGCTGGTTAAACAATATGATCTGCCCGCCATTAAGCCAGTCAAATCTGATGTATTTAAGTTCCTGGAATTTGAAACAGAAAAATATGATCTGATATTTGCTGATCCGCCGTATGACCTCCCTCAGATTAACATCATTGCATCAAAAGTCTTTGAACGTAACCTGCTTAATCCTGAAGGATATCTCATCATTGAACATCCAAGTATGAAAAAACTGGATAATCACCCGAATTATCTGGAACAACGGAAATATGGATCTTCCTCATTCAGCTTCTTTGGAAAAAACGACCTTTAAAATGAAAGCGGTTTTATTCAATTATGCTTAACTTTAATTTATAAGAATAAAAAGAGCATTTTCGGTTAACGTTCAAACAATTAAATTAATCCATCCGCCCCGGGCGGGTAAAAAAATAATAATTCAATGAAAATCGCCCTTTTCCCAGGCTCATTCGATCCGGTTACAAAAGCACACGTTGATATTCTTAAACGTTCTATACCGCTTTTTGATAAAGTTATAATTGGAATAGGATTGAACAGCACAAAAGTTCCATATCTCCATATCGATATCAGAAAAGCGATGTTAAGAGCCGTATTTACCAATGAACCGAAAGTGGAAGTACAAACCTATGAAGGGCTGACGGTTGAGTTTTGCAAAAAGATCCATGCCAGGTATATGATCAGAGGTATCAGAACCGTATCGGATTTTGAATACGAAAAAGCAATTGCCCAGATGAACCATGCTCTGGTACCTGAAATAGAAAGTATCTTTATTGTAAGTAAACCTGGTTATTCATCTATAAGTTCAACAATAGTACGGGATATTATGAGGAACAATGGTGATGTACAGCAGTTTATACCTAAAGAAGCCTTCAACCTCCTTTAATGTCGTCAAAATCTGTTTATCAGGATTCAACAACTTTAAGCAGATCCCTGATCAAAGGATAAGTATTCTGTCTGACCATCATAAAATCTCCGGCAGCCAGCCAGCGTGCATCGGTGATCCCTTCTTCAAGTTGAGGAATCAATTTTTTCTGCTTGTCTGCCCGCATCCAGTACCAGGAAGTCTTCTTTAATACCTGCACACCATTTATTTCATAAATATGATAGGTATTACAGATCTTCTTTCCGCTGTTGTCAATATGGATACCGCATTCTTCCTGCACCTCACGGATAGCGGCCACTCTGGTATTCTCCCCTTTATCCAGCTTGCCTTTTGGCAGATCCCACTTCCCGTTCCTGAAAATAAATAAATACTTATTCTCTTCATTACTTACAAGCCCTCCGGCTGCCTTGATCAGTTTCATGGAATCCTTAATTTTTTTAAAGTATAACTTAAAATCTTTGCTTATCAAGAGAAAAATTTTGGGACTGCTAACCTCTCTGGCCAGCTCATAAAATCTTAAAAACCTAAACTCCGAAACTTTAAGTTCCTGATAATCTTGAAGATCCGAAGGAAGTGATTCTGTAAGGATTAAAGCTACTTCGTTGATATAAATTTTATAAATTTGAGCCATGATTAACAAGAGTGAGATTGAACAAAAAGTAGCTGAATTTTTGCTACAAATTAAAGCAATTAAATTACAACCAAATAATCCATTTACATGGGCCTCTGGTTGGAAATCGCCAATTTACTGTGATAATCGCATCACTTTATCACACCCTGCTATCCGCACATATATTCGTCAGAAACTTTCTACGTTAATTCAGGAAGAGTTTGGTTCGGTATCAGTGATTGCCGGTGTGGCAACAGCCGGAATTCCACAGGGAGTTCTTGTTGCTCAGGAATTAGGCCTTCCATTTATTTATGTAAGAGCAAAAGCCAAAGAACATGGCACAGGAAATCTGATCGAAGGTGAATTCTCACCGGGTCAGAGGGTTGTGGTTGTTGAAGACCTTATTTCTACGGGTAAAAGCAGTTTGCAGGCCGTTCAGGCACTCAGAGATGCAGGATGCGAGGTGGCAGGATTAGTAGGAATTTTCAATTATGGCTTTGATGCTGCGGAAGAAAATTTCAAAAATGCAAAATGTCGCTTTTTAACACTCTCAAATTACAATGCCCTGATCAATTATGCTGCAGAACACAGTTTTGTCTCGGCCGAAGATTTGAAATTATTAAGAAAATGGCGGGAAGCTCCTCAGAGCTGGGGAAATACTGCAGCAGGCTAAACCTAATCATATGACGAACATCGAAAGTAAAGTTTTCATCAATAAGCCTGTTAATGAAGTATTCGACTTCCTTGCCGATCTTAATAACCATCAGCAGCTGATGCCTGATAACATTTACAATTGGTCGTCAACAAAAGATGAAGCAAAATTCACCATTCAAAACATGGCCAAGCTTGCTTTAAAGATTACTTCTATAACAAAAGACAAAGAAATTATCGTCAAACCTTCAGAAGCAGCCCCCTTTGAACTGGAGTTAAAATGGACATTGAATGATACTGGTGATGGAAACACTGAAGCAAGCTACACCATTTCAGCTGACCTGAACATGATGATGAAGATGATCGTTTCCGGACCGCTGCAAAAACTCGCAGATCATGAGGCAGCACAGCTCAAAGTAGTGCTATCAAAGTAAATTACCGTCCTGACCTTCTACTATTTACACCATTGCAGATTTTTCTGTATCTTAACAGTATTGCGGCTTGACATGCAAACAAAGCCGAAGGTTACTGTTATTGTGTCCTTTTTATTCCTTTCTGCTCTAAACCTGTTTTCAGACAGACAAATTATCAGGTTAAATGATTAACAATCAGACATTTAGTCAGTTTAAAATAAAAATGACTGACAAATTTTCAGTCTGGGGATAATCGTCTTTCTATGGCAATTAATTTGATCACCTATTCATACTATGAATCTAAACAACTTCACCATCAAAGCACAGGAAGCAATTCAGAAAGCTTCCGAAATAGCAAGCGGCAATCAGCAGCAGGCTATAGAAACTGCACACATACTGAAAGGATTATTAAGTGTTGATGAGAATGTGATCAGCTACCTTCTGAAAAAACTGAATGTCAATATTAACCGAATTTCTGAAGTTCTTGACGCTCAGATCCAAAGCTTTCCAAAAGTCAGTGGGAGTGAGATTTACCTTTCTTCAGGTGCCAATTCGGCGCTGCAAAAAGCAGTTTCTTATTTAAAAGAATTCAAAGATGAATTTGTTTCTGTAGAGCATGTCCTTTTGGGATTGCTTGAAACAGGCGATAAGGTTAGCTCAATTCTAAAAGATGCAGGTGTTAACCAAAAAGATCTGAAGAAAGCGATTCTTGAGCTTCGGGGCAATACAAGAGTGACCGACCAGAATGCAGAAGCCACCTATAACGCTCTGAATAAATATGCACGCAATCTGAATGAATATGCTGAATCAGGCAAACTCGATCCTGTAATTGGACGTGATGAAGAGATCAGAAGGGTTATTCAGATCCTTTCACGACGCACAAAAAATAATCCGATACTGATTGGAGAGCCGGGAGTTGGTAAAACT
Source organism: Pedobacter sp. (assembly GCA_041671205.1). GTDB lineage: Bacteria > Bacteroidota > Bacteroidia > Sphingobacteriales > Sphingobacteriaceae > Daejeonella. Next base: position 1,369 of record JBAZCD010000089.1, on the reverse strand, counting down.
GCCATAGCAGAAGGTATTGCCTTTAGAGTCATACAGGGAGACGTACCCGAAAATCTGAAGACCAAAACAGTTTTCTCTTTGGATATGGGTGCACTGATTGCAGGAGCAAAATATAAAGGTGAGTTTGAAGAACGTCTCAAAGCAGTAATCAAGGAAGTAACGCAGAGCGACGGGGAGATCATCCTCTTCATTGACGAAATCCATACACTGGTAGGTGCCGGAGGCGGAGAAGGCGCAATGGACGCTGCTAATATTCCTAAACCGGCACTTGCCCGCGGAGAATTACGCGCTATCGGAGCAACCACCCTGAACGAATACCAGAAATACTTCGAGAAAGACAAAGCATTAGAACGACGCTTTCAAAAGGTAATGGTGGATGAACCGAACACCCAGGATGCCATCTCTATCCTGAGAGGCTTAAAGGAAAGGTATGAGACTCACCATAAGGTAAGGATCAAAGACGAAGCTATTATTGCCGCAGTAGAATTATCGCAACGCTATATTTCAGATCGCTTCCTGCCTGATAAGGCCATTGACCTGATGGACGAAGCCGCTTCTAAACTGCGTTTAGAAATGGATTCAGTACCAGAAGCTGTAGATGAACTGGATCGTAAGATTATGCAGCTGGAAATTGAACGGGAAGCCATTAAGAGAGAGAACGACGAGAAAAAAGTAAAGGAACTTTCCGAAGAAATCGCTAACCTTTCAAGCGAACGTGATTCGCTCAAGGCACGCTGGAAAGCTGAAAAAGATCTTGTCGATGCGATCAACAATCAGGGAGAACAGATAGAGACCTTCAAACTGGAAGCAGATCAGGCCGAACGTGCCGGAGATTACGGCAAAGTGGCTGAACTGAGATATGGTAAGATTAAGGAAGCTCAGGACAAGGTTGAGCAATTGAAGCAACAATTGGCCGAAACTCAGGTCGATAACCGGATGCTGAAAGAAGAAGTAACTTCTGAAGATATTGCCGGGGTTGTTTCACGCTGGACAGGCGTTCCGGTAACTAAAATGATCCAGAGCGAACGCGAAAAACTGCTTCATATGGAGACTGAACTTCATAAACGTGTTGCAGGACAGGATGAAGCTATTGAAGCTATTTCTGACGCTATTCGTCGCTCCCGTGCCGGATTACAGGATAAGCGGAAACCAATTGGCTCTTTCATTTTCCTGGGAACCACAGGTGTTGGAAAAACCGAGCTTGCGAAAGCATTGGCAGATTATCTGTTCAATGATGAGCATGCGATGATCCGGATTGATATGAGTGAATACCAGGAACGCCATGCAGTTTCGAGACTGATTGGTGCGCCTCCGGGATATGTTGGATATGATGAAGGTGGTCAGTTAACAGAAGCGGTAAGAAGAAAAC
>JBAZCD010000088.1:0-8764 GCA_041671205.1 Pedobacter sp. | reverse complement strand
AACCGCCCTCACATATCCCTGATTCGGGTTGTGTTCGATATAATCCTGATGGTAGCCCTCGGCGCGGTAGAATTCGGTTAGTGGTTTTAGCTCCGTTACAATTGATTTTTTGAATCTGCCTGAGTTGGTGGCATCTTTCACAGCTTGTAGTGCTGCTGCTTTTTCTGTGGCACCGGTATAAAATAAAATGGAACGGTAGGATGAACCCCTGTCCGGGCCCTGCTGATTTGGTGTGGTCGGGTCGTGGGATGCAAAGAATACCTTGCAGAGTTCTTCAAACGAAATCACTTTGGGGTTATAATACACCAAAACAGTTTCTGCATGACCGGTAGTTTCGGTATTTACCAGATCGTAAGTTGGGTTTGGTACATTTCCACCAGCATAACCTGAAACAGCTGAATCTACTCCCACCACTGCCTCAAAGATATGTTCAGAGCACCAGAAACAGCCTTCTGCAAAAGCAGCAATGGCTTTACCCTGAGGCGCTGTGAGTTTCACTTTTCTGACATCCGTTTTTTTCTGGGAGATTGCATCACATGAAAATAAAACCAGAATAAGTGACAATGCGGGTATGATACTTAGATAGCGTTTCATCTGTCTATTTTTAATTTTCTCGTTTGTAAGATGGAACCTTTGATGTTTAAAATAATCATTGCCCAGTGTGCTTAATGATTATTTTAAACATGTCGGATTCATTTTATTGCTTTTCATAAAGATACGTAACAAGGACTATTATAGATTTGCTTTCCGGAACAATAGGATGTTAATCACAATATTTTAATCCTCTTCCTGAGTAAATCGTATTGTCTGCTTAAGTGATTCTTTATGATGCAGGTTTATCTCTTGTTTAAACCGGTCAAAATCAAAATCTTCAGCAGTACCACAATCGAGCATATTAAAATAAACTGATGGCTTTAAGCTTTCAAAATACTCACCAATGTTGCTGCTCCATAAGAGTTGGCAATTACCTTTTATCTGTGGTACTATTTCTGAGATGCCGTCTTGAAATTGTATAGTCCTGATATGGCAGCTTTCCAGATTCCCCTGTGGGAAAAACAGTAATAAATTACCGGGCTCATTCAATATTTCAGCAGCATAGGCCAAACTTTCTTTCACTGAAAATTTTCCGGGCTCAATAGAAAAGGAACCAAGATGCCTTAGCCACCATTTCATTTCCATTTGCTTTTTTAAGGACATAATGTAAAGTCGTTTCATTTTGCCCTGTTTAATAAGTACCTGATAGGCCAGATAAAAACCTAAAAAGCCATCGCCAAAACTGAAGTGATTGATTGATAAAATATAAGAATGGTCTGATTTAATTTCAACAGGCTTGATAATCAGTTTATTAAAGTAAAATACCCTGAAAAATTTCGAAAGGCAATACCCGCCGACTTTTAACCAGAATAGCGGCAAGGGCTTTGATTTAATGATCATGTTAGCAAATCTCCTAAAACTTTGGCAAAACCCTTATTGATCATTTCATGCCCTTCATTTAAATTCAATATTTCCGCGTTTTTAATTTGGGGTAAAAATACTTTACCAATGCTTAGGGGATATGATTTATCACGCCGACCGAAAATAAAGATACTCCGGATAGGATAATTATTTAACGCGTAAATGAGTTTTGCTTCATCAGTTGTTAAATAACGTAAATAAGTCAGGCTGGCATACAGGTTAAACCTCAATTCATGGGTTTCAATTTCTTTTAATAGAATTCCATGGCCTTCTGCATCTATAAACCGAGCCCGTCTGAACATATTTAAAAGCTTAACCATTGCATCTTTACTCAAAGATACTTTCTCTATGATCTTATTCCCGAATTTACTCCTGCTAAAAAACCGGATAATGTTTCCTGGCTTAATGGATGATGGTGCCGCTACAATATATTCATTAATCATTTCGGGAAGCTCTTCAGCAATTGTCGTTGCATAATGGGTACCCATAGAATAACCAATTACCGAAAAACGATTGATGTTTTGCGCCTTACAAAAGTCCAGAATAAGGCTGGCCAACTCTCTTTTTGCTAATCCTGTTTTTACAGTATCCAGACTTTGATCCTTTAGCTTTGTGGCTTTATGAAAAAACAGGTCGAAGCCCCAAAAAGTATATTTATTTCCTAATTCCTGCTCTAATTCCCGAAACTGTTTTCCATGCATACCGAAACCATGAAAACATAGCATATGCTCTTTACCGCTTCCATATTTATAATAGTGGAGATCAACAAAATCTGAATTATAAAAATGTGAGGTCAATGGATTAAACTATTGCATTAATTAATGCCAGAGCCCAGGTATACTCCGCATCATGTGATATTGAAAGGCTCACCTCGAAGTTTTTGAGATGAGCAGGTAATACCACCGTCGGCATTCCTGCTTTTTTGGCCCTGCTAATTTCTATTTTTTTCCATCCCAGAGATGATGAATTCAGCTGTTTAATGGCTTTATAAACAGCCTCCTTAGCCGCCCAGGTTGATGCATAGCGCTGCAAAGAATCACTGAAGCTCTCGCAGTATGCGATCTCGGCAGGGGTGTAAACCTTTTTTTTGAAAAGATCGCTGAGTGAAAGGCTAAAATTTTCTATATGTACCAAATCATTTCCGACAGCAAAGGTACGCTGTGCGGTTATTTGATTTACAGACATTTCCAACTCATTCTTCATCTATAACGGGTACTGCCATAATGTTAAATCCACCATCTACAAAATGAACATTTCCGCTTACTTTTTTTGAAAGATCAGAGAAATAGTAAAGGGCGGCATCACCTACGTCACCTGCATCAATATTCCCCAATGGGGCAAGGTATTTACCTAATTTACGCATTTTGCGCACACCATTGATACCGCCTGAGGAGGTAGTCATAACCAGGCCGGCAGAAATGGCGTTAACCCGTACCTGTTTGTTACGAAAATAGCTGGCCAGGTAGAGCATGATATTTTCAAGAGCTGCCTTATTGATAGCCATTCCTCCATATTGTGGGAAGACTCTGTTAGCTGCATTATAAGTAAGGGTTAAAATGGATGCATTTTTCTTTAACAAACTTTCAGCTACCCGGGCGATTCTTAAGAGAGAATAGGCACTGATATTAAAAGAATCCATCAGATCTTCGAAAGGTATATTTATGTAAGCAGGGATGGGCTCTTTACTGCCAATAAAGTTTGAACACAGCACTTTGGTGTTAGCAAAGGCTACACCATGTAAAATGTAATCGATAGGGCCATGGGCATTGTATACTGCATTCAAAAAGCTGCTGATCTGAGCTTCATCTCTTACGTCAACCTGCATTGCAAGTTTGGTATCAAGGCCTAATTTTTCAAGCAAGTACAGCACCTCATCGCGTGTATCTTCAACATAGCTTAAGGCAATTTTGCAGCCCGACTGATGTAGTTTTACGGCAATATTATAGGCAATGGATTCTTCATTCCTGACCCCAAAAATTACCGCAACTTTACCAGTATTATTTATCATATTTTGACAACTTTAAAGCACTGTTGGTACCACCAAACCCGTAATTAAGGCAAACAATGCTATTAATTGGTTTTGAAAAACTTTCTTGCGGAAGCAGGTGACGGTAAGCAGCCAGAGGCTTCATCGGGCCCGTCCATTCCGGACTTTTCTGGAACGTTTCCAGTTCAGGGTTGAGGTTTGGTGAATTCAAACAGGGCAATACCTTTTGCTCTTTAAGCATCAGTAAAGCAGTTATGAATTCTACAGAACCCGCACCACCCAACATATGCCCGAATTGGGATTTTGGAGCAGATATATGATAGCCTTCTTCACCTAAAGCATCAACCACACTTAACAATTCAACAGCGTCACCTGAAGGGGTAGATGTGCCATGTACTTTTACCACATCGGGTTTTTCGTCAGAACCGGCCATTACACCTTTCCATAACCTTTGCTGTCCGGCAAATGATGGATAGAACATATCTCCGTCGCCGTCTGAATTGTTAAAATATTCGTCAATCACCCCTAAGACATCAGCCCCACGGGATACCGCCTGCTCATATTCTTCAAGGGCTACTATACCTGCACCAAATGAGCATACGAATCCGTTTCTGGCCATATCAAATGGGCGCGAGCTTTCTTCAGGGCTAAAACCCCGGCTTAAAACCATCATTCCATCAAAACCAATAAAGGTTTCAAGCGATGTGCTTTCTACCCCGCCTGCGATTGCACGATCCTGCAGCCCGAACTTAATTAGCCGATAGGCATGGCCAATATTACCGAGTCCGGTTGCGCAGGCAGAACTAATAGCTTCGCACACACCTTTGTTTTTTATCAGGACCGATACATTGGCTGCCTCACGATAGGTCATTGTTCGGTCGACTGTATGACCACCTGAATGCCGTGTTTTTCTGCCATTGACGTAAAAATTGTGCCATCCATTTCTTAGAATGACATTACCTCCTCCGCCCGAGCCAATAACCACACCGGTTTGTTCTGACTGAACCAGATCCTTTGACCAGCCAGCCATTTTTATGGCATCCTGTGTTGCCAGCATTGTCCAGATGCTGCCTACGTCTGAAGTAGCCAGGTTCGCATCCGGGATCCGGTTCAATTTATCAACATAAGTTTCCGGATAGGTACCTTCCATGGGGTCCCAAATTACCTCCAGATCCATCTCTGGCTCGGTGATGAAACCTGCTACTGTGGATCTGACCTGCTTCTCATAAACCACTGCATCATCAAAGGTGCGAATCAGACTCTTGTTAGCAAATAACTTGCTGCTAAATTCAGAAAGATCCTTGCAGGTGGGGAATGCTCCTCCCATGCCAACTATTGCCACCTTTCTGCCAGGGATATTAACCACGTGCTTTGACTTTTAAAATCAGATCAACAACATCCTTGACTGTTGAGCCTAAATCATCAATATCATCGTCCTCAAATTCAATATCAAATTTTTGCTCGATTTTTGACACAATGGATATCATTTGAGATGATGGCGTATTTAAATCAGCTAAAAAATCTGTTTCCTCTGTTACCCCAACTAATTTTTCCGGGTCTATCATTTTCACGTTTTTAAGTACTTCTATCAAACCGTCAATAATTTCTTGTCTTTCCATTAATTTGTTGCTAATTGTTTTTAAAATATTCTATTTCAATTGCCCTTCCTGTTATTTCATAAAAATCAGAAATAAGCTTAAAATCAGGTGAGAGATCATATTTGAGTAAACGATCTTCGTTAAAATCTTTAAAATACTCGTCAAGGTCTAATCCCGGGGGGCATCTGTAAATCCTGCCGTCGCAAACCATTTGCCTGAATTTATAAAACGTTATTTTACCTATACTGATAAAGGTATCGCCCTGTTCCAGATAGCCCATAAAGTTTACGTTGCCTATGCTGATAAAGCTCGGGACAAATACCTCTCTTAAATCCTCAGGCGCACAAGCTCGTTTCTGACATTCTAAAAACGTGGATAAAGAACCGGCAGTGGCCTGCGAAAACGCCTCTATCTGGTCTACTCCTCTGAAAACGCCAAAATGGTCTTCTACATCATAATCAGTAGGAGTATAGCTTGCTACAACGCCTACTTTGGGTGAGTGCCAGTGATATTTATCAACAAGCAGTTTTTTAGGACCGTGAGCGATAAGTATTTCTCTCGGATGTATTGAACACAGGCTTTCTACAAGAACGCCTTTATCATAATATCCCGCCATTAATATTTATATTAGTTCCGTTAATGTATGATGCTTTATCTGACAAAAGGAAAGCAACCACTTCTGCAACCTCGTCCACATTGCCGAAACGGTTTGCGGGAATGGCTTTTAAAAAATGTTGTCTTTCGCTTTCAGGTACCGGATTTGTCATATCCGTTTCAATAAAACCGGGGGCTATGCTTAAAATCCTGATGGAGTGTTCTTCGCTTAAAGCGGAAACTTCGCGGGCCAGAGATTTTGACAGAGCCGCCAAACCTGCTTTGCTTGCCGAATAAACTGCCTGAAAAGCATTTCCGGTTTCACCAACGCATGAACTTACATTGATAATTACCCCGCGTTTATTTAAAAGGAATTGTTTCATCACAGTCTTACAGATCATGATTGGGGCTTTCAGATTTACCTGCAGCATCCTGTCTATTTCCTTTTCGGGCTGATAAATCAGGGATTTATTCAATGCTATGCCTGCGTTATTGATAACCCCGAACAGAGTATCTCCGTGATCCTTTTTTAAACGTTTACAAAATTCATTGAGCTCGTTTGGATCGCTCAGGTCAGCACAAAGCAAATGGTGTTTAGGGTCAACATTGGTAAAACTTTCCTTGCGTGTGGCATGTAAGATCAATGTATATTCTTTCGATAATGCGTTTGATATGGCCAGGCCCAAACCCCTGCTTGCTCCGGTTATCAGTATCTTTTTTTCCGGCATTTTAAGCTAAAGTTTTAATAATAATCTCTTCTTTATGTATTGTAATAGACCCTGATACCTGTAAAAGTATAAAATCAAATATAATTTTTAAATTATAGATACTCTGCCGGATATAAAAATTAAATTATACCCTTATTCATTAAGCCTTCTCAAACCTTCCTTTGCATGCGTATCAATACCAATTTGATACTCATGATTTTTCATTTGTAAGGCTAAATTATAATGATCGGCAGCTTTCTTAAAATCTTTTATATACTCATAAATATTACCGGATTTTAAAGCCGAATAAGCTGCATAATAATAAGTTTGATTTTTAGCAATATTAATTACACGTTGGTAATAGAGTAAAGCCTCACCAAAATTGTTCATCAAATCGTAAGTACGTCCATAGCGGTAGTAAAGTTCTATTTTATCCTTCAGGTTTTTTAAGTCATTAACCTGAATGGATTTTAATTGAGCCAATGCATCATTATAATTACCACCATCGAAATAGAGTCTAGCCTTTAATAAAACTATATTGGGCTTAACGTCATTTGCTTCTTTCAGGGCTTGCTTATCCTTTTCATTAATTACTGAACCTTTAGTTCGAGCCAGTGTTAAATAATAATTGTATTGCGAAAGGTTGTTTCTTATGAGATAATAAAATGCAAGCCTCAGATAAGTATCCTTTATATAATTCGTACTGAGAGTCTCATTCGCAAATTTGCTTAGGTATTGGTTCGCATCCGAATCCATGCTGCAAAGTTTAGCATTGCCCATCAGATAGTTCATTAGCGGCAGGTCGGCGTACTGGCTACCTTTTGGTGCTGCTTCAATAAATTTAATTGCGGCATCGGCATGCCCGGTTCTAAAAGCAGTGTAACCCTGTAAATAAGCTTTGAGGAGGCTTTTATCATTCATGCTATTCAAGAGTGGTGTCACATAGCTGTAACTATTCCTGCCCTGAATCACATCTACATTTGTAAAACAAAGCAAAAACACAATTTCATCATTATAATAGCTAAACTTACTATTCGCAATCTGCAGCCTGAATCTTTCCAATTGCTTATTCCCTTTGGTAATATTTCCCTCAATACCCAATACACTGGCTATCCCTTTCATATTTGTTGGGATGGCTCCAAAGATCACTTCTATCAATCCCAGGCTTTTTTGATTGGGCAAAAAGTCCTTATACTTCTCATTATTCTCTTTTAATAAGTCTTTTGCCTTTTTGAAATCATAGGTGGAAGACATGTATTCCCCGAATTTAGCTTTAATCATTGCAGATTGAAGATAAATCTCGGCCTGGGCAAAAAGATAATAGGGCGAATTTTTATCATTTTTTTTGATCTCATCTATCCGGCCAGATTTCCTGTTCTTAAACTTTTCAAATTCAATTTTGTTCTCCGAAGTAAGCAGGAATAAATAATCAATGTAATTTTCAAGCAAGACCGGAATGCCATTTTGAGGATTATTAATTTTCTCGTCCCGGATGTATTTTCTTGCATCATTAAACCGCAAATCAAATATGGCCTGATATGCTGCTATTGAATTTGGATTGAATACGAAGCCTGCATTTACTGCTTGATGGATACCAAAGAAAAGAAGTAGGGTTATAAAATATTTAAAATGCATTCCTGGATAATTCGCTTTAAGAATATGAATATTGATTAATCTTGATTTTGGCCTTTGAAGACCCTGCAAATTTAGAGTTATTTTCCCAATCGGGTTTATTGTTAAATAATAGGAGTTTAATAGGCCGGATGTCAGGAGATTATCTCTTATGTTTTTACTAATTGGTATTCAGATATTTTTATTACAAATCCCGGTCCATAAACTTTTCAAACGCAATTCCTATTAGCTTCTGTGTGGTCTTTCTGAAGGTGCGGGCCAGGGCTGCAGGCCGCAATCCTATTCATTCGGGATACTGTTTTACTTATAAAGATTAGCCGGAGTAGGTATCCATAGCCAAAATCTCTTTTTTATATGCTGATGGCAAGATCACATTTTTTAACAGTGATTTTAATCGGATTATCCTGCTGAGCTTGTACAAATTCAGCATGGGAGTAGAAAGGAGGTTCTTCCCAAGGCCAAGCAGTTCATTTACTTTATCGGGAACAAGCAGTGTTTGAGCCTGTTTTAAGATCAGGTATCTGAACCATCCCAGGTGCTTTTTATATTGTTTGTAGAGATCTTTGGTGAAATCCCCATTAAGCAGGTTTTCATCGATGGAAGAATTTCGCATTTGCAGCCATTGCTGATAGTTTATGGGCAGATCTTTAACACCCATACGCGATCCCATCCTGTGAAAAACAGAATAAACTTCCTCCTTTTCGCTTGCACTTAATTTCTGTTCCAATAACTCAAAAGACCGTATTGAATAATCAATCAGCATGAACAAGACATCCCGGTAGGCCCAATCC
>JBAZCD010000087.1:0-8848 GCA_041671205.1 Pedobacter sp. | reverse complement strand
TTTCCCATAACAATTTCCGACTTTCCTCCGGCATAACCTTCGGCATTGTCAAAGAAATTTACTCCGCCTTCATAGGCGATATCCATAAGTTCTTCGGCTACCTTATCTTCTATCTGCTGCCCAAAAGTCAGCCAGCTTCCCAAAGATAGAGCGCTTACCTTTAAGCCCGATTTACCTAAACGTCTGTATTCCATAGTTTTATATATTAAATTTCAAATATTCATTTTCACATTAAAAATACATTTTGTAATCGTAAAAAATAGTTATGATTTCATCCTTTTAAATATTAATAGGTATTGAGAATTTTATAAATTGAACCCTCAAAACTAATCGGGATCCGCCCATAGCGGATATAAGAAAATGCAGCTTACACAACTGGAAATCAAAGGTTTTAAAAGCTTTGGCGACAAGATCACGATCAATTTCAATGATGGTGTAACTGCTATTGTTGGGCCCAATGGCTGCGGTAAGTCGAATGTGGTGGATGCCATACGATGGGTTCTGGGAGAACAAAGCACCAGAATGCTGCGCTCTGAGAAAATGGAAAATATCATTTTCAATGGAACCAAAACCCGCAAGCCCTCCAATCTGGCTGAAGTATCTCTGACTTTTGACAATACCAAAAACATACTTCCAACTGATTTTACCAAAGTTACCATAACCCGAAAACTTTACCGCTCCGGAGAAAGTGAATACAGGTTAAATGACGTTCATTGTCGTCTGAAAGATATTACAGATCTGTTTCTTGATACTGGTATCGGCTCCGACTCCTACTCTATCATCGAACTGAAAATGATCGATGAAATTATAGCAAACAAAGATAATTCAAGACGTGCATTATTTGAGGAAGCTTCCGGAATTTCCAAATACAAGCTGAGAAAGAAACAAACCTTTAGTAAACTAAAAGATACAGAGGCTGATCTGAGCCGTGTTGAAGATCTGCTTTTCGAAATTGAAAAAAACCTGAAAACACTGGAGAATCAGGCAAAAAAAGCAGAAAGATACTTACGCCTGAAAGAACAATATAAAGTCATGAGCATCAGCCTGGCCTCCTTTCGGATCAATGGCTTCAGAGACTCCTTAGCCTTGCTGGAAGACAAAGAACAGAAGCACTCCCTTGAAAGCAGCGGGATCAGCACCGGGATCAGCAATCTTGAAGCCTTCTTGCAGAAACTTAAACTTGAAAATCTTAACCTGGAGAAGAATCTTTCAATTCAGCAAAAAGCAACCAATGAGTTTATCGCCAAGATCAGAGCCTATGAAAGCGATAAGAAATTAAAAAATGAGCAATTAAGATTTCTTGAAGATAAGAAAACCAGGCTAAGTGATGAACTTGAAAAAGACCAGAATCAACTCAATCACATCTTTTATAATCAGAAGCGATTAAATGAAGAACATTTACTGGAAAGTGAAATTCTTGAAAAACTTCGGGTTTCTGCAGAAGGTCGGCAACTGGACCTCAATGAATTAAGGCTGAAGCAGCAAAAGGCAAAATCAGCACTCGATATGATCAGTATTGAAAACAATGAGCTTCAAAATCAGGTCTATAAACTTGAAAAAGAGATCGCTATCCTGAACATACAAAAGGAAGCCCTCCATCAGGAAGGCAGCCGGAATATGGCCGATACCGAGTCAAAAGAAACTGAGCTTAATGAATTTAATAAGGTAATTACAGAACTTAAAAACCTTCTGGAAACCAGACAGAAAGAATATAATCAGAATAAAGACCTTGAGAATGAGTTAGACCGGCAAATTCAACGCAGCACTGAACGGTTAAAGGAGCAAAAAGAATTACTCAATCAGGAAAGCAGAAAACTTGATTCCAAACAGAATGAATATAATCTGACAAAGTCTATGGTTGATAATCTGGAGGGTTTTCCGGAATCGATTCGTTTTCTGAAAAAGAATGCAGGCTGGACAAAACAAGCACCTCTCTTCTCTGACATACTTTTTTGCAGGGAGGAATACCGGATCGCAATAGAGAACTATCTCGAACCGGTTATGAACCATTATGTTGTTGAAACGCAGGCCGATGCAGTACAGGCCATACAATTACTCAACGATTCGTCAAGAGGCAGAGCTAACTTCTTTATTCTTGAAGCATTGACGTCTCTGGTTAAACGTCCGGCAGTCCATACTGACCGGCCAGACCTTATTCCGGCTCTGGAAATAATCGATGCAGATGCCAAATATCGTCCACTATGTGAAATGCTGCTCTATAACGTTTATCTCCTTCAATCCGGAGACGAAATTGAACTTCGTTCTGCCCTGCCCTCAGAACAGGTTGTCATTTTAAGTAAAACCGGGATGTTTACAAAAACACGTACCGGCATGTCGGGTGGTTCGGTAGGGCTTTTTGAAGGAAAGCGTATTGGCAGGGCTAAAAATCTTGAAAAACTTTCCAAAGAGATCAATAACGGTGAAACAGCGATCATTAAGTTAAAAAATTCGATAGGCGAAGAAGAGATTCGCTTGAGGAATCTGATGGACTCTTCTCAAAAAGAACTTCTCCAGCACTCTCAGCAGGAAATTAACAGATTAAACAATGAATTTACCTCCGTTAAAACCAAGCAGGAACAATATCTGGCATTTATTGAAAATAGCCTGAACAGGAAACAAGATATTGAACTGAAAATCAGTAGTATACATAACGAATTACTTGCTTCTGAACCGCTTCTCGAAGAACTAAAAGTAACTAAGCAGATTAAACAGGAGCAACATTTAAAAGAGCAGCTAAGCTATAATGAACAGGCAGAAACTTTAAACACAAAATCTGCACTTTACAATCAGGAAAACATTCATTTTCATCAGCAGCAAAACAAGGTTTCTGGTATTGAAAAGGACCTTGAATATCGTGAAAGTCAACAAAAAAACATTGAAACACGTATCGAACTTAATCAGACTGAGCTTGAAAAAACACAGGTAACTATCAAAGAAACACTGCAGCATGCCGATCATTCTGATGAAGACCTGATTGCCATGTATGTTCAGAAGGAGGAATTTGAAACAGCTGTAAGAGATGCTGAACAAGCCTATTATGCTTCGAGGGTTCAGATCACTGAATCGGAAGAAGAGATCAGTACCCTGCGCAGGAATAAAGATCAGGCAGAATTGATGAGCAATGAATTAAAAGATCAGAAAACAGCTATCAAACTGGAACTAAATGCCTTAAAGGAAAGACTGTCTGTAGAATTTTCAATTGATATTTCCTCCTTGCTGGATGAAGAAATGGCTGAGCAGCATCAATCAGAAAATGAATATGACCTGCGCGATAAAACTGAGCGGATCAAAAGACAGCTAGATGAGTTTGGTGCCATAAATCCGATGGCAATGGAGGCTTATCAGGAGATGAATGAACGATACGTCTTTATTCAATCTCAGAAGAAAGATCTGGCAGAAGCAAAATCATCCTTATTACAGACTATCAAAGAGATCGATGATACAGCAAAGGAAAAATTTATGACAGCTTTCAGCGATGTAAGGACACATTTTATTCAGGTCTTCCGTTCCCTTTTCAACCAGGAAGATAGCTGCGACCTGGTATTAGCTGACCCGGCCAATCCGCTCGAATCAGATATCGATATTATTGCCCGGCCAAAAGGCAAACGTCCATTATCGATCAATCAATTATCCGGAGGAGAAAAAACATTGACGGCCACTGCCCTGCTCTTTTCTTTATATCTCTTAAAACCTGCCCCGTTTTGTATTTTCGATGAGGTGGACGCACCTCTGGATGATACAAACATTGATAAGTTCAATAATATTATCCGTGAGTTTTCAGATCAGTCACAATTTATTATCGTATCACATAATAAACGGACCATCGCGAGTACAGATATTATTTACGGTGTGACTATGGCCGAACAAGGGGTATCACGGGTGGTAGCTGTTGATATACGCGAGGTTGCATAATTTATTGATTATCAACCTATTGTTACTGATAATATATTTAATAAATATGAATTATTCAGAAAGAAATCCGGCTTTAAAATCAAAAAGATCATCACATGAAAAAACTGCTTCTAATACTTGTCCTGCTTTCGGTTTACAGAGCAAATGCCCAAAATACGGATCGTACAAAATTATTGGCAGATATTGAAACACTTTCAGCCGACAAGTATGAAGGCAGAAAAACCGGCACTCAGGGAAACAGGATGGCCGCCAGGTATATTATCAATAGATTCAAAGAATCAGGATTAAAACCTTTCAATGAAGACTTCGAGCATCTCTTTCCCTTCAAAAACACAAAAAATGAAGAGATCAAAGGAACCAATCTAATTGCTTATATAAAGGGCAGATCTGAAGAAATGATTCTGATTTCAGCACATTATGACCATGTTGGAATTAACAATTCCACTATTTTCAATGGTGCCGATGATAATGCCTCGGGGGTAGCTGCCATATTAGCTATTGCAGAATATTTTAAAAAACATAAGCCAAAGAATACGCTCCTGTTCATTGCGTGTGATGCTGAAGAAATGGGTTTGCAGGGAGCCTATGCATTTTTAAAGGATCCTGTCACAGCAAAAGATAAGATAAGGCTAAACATCAATCTGGACATGGTTTCACATAATGAAAAGTCTGAACTATATGCTGCAGGCTCATATAAAACACCTGTTTTAAAGAAAATTCTGAAAGATTCTGATAAGGATACGGGCATCAATATCCGGTTCGGACATGATGTACCGGGTACCGGGCATGAAGACTGGACTATGCAAAGCGATCATGGGCCATTTGCAAAAGAGAGCATTGCATTTGTTTACTTTGGTGTTGAAGACCATCAGGATTATCATAGACCCAGTGATATTTATGCAAATATCAATCAGGATTTTTTCTATTCAGCAAGCAATGCAATCCTCAGAAGTATCATTATTCTGGATAAAAGTCTGGATCTCATAAACCCTAACTAACAAATAACTATCTTTGTATTGCAAGCCGTTCTATCGCTCCGGTTAATTTCGGGGAGGAAAGTCCGGGCAACACAGAGCATCCTGCTTCTTAACGGGAAGGCTCCGCCATTGCGGAGACGGAAAGTGCCACAGAAAATATACTACCCGCCAAAAGCGGGAAAAGGTGAAAACGTGAGGTAAGAGCTCACGGTATTGCATGGTGACGTGCAGTACGGTAAACCCCAGGAGTTGAAAGACCAAATAGGTTCCGGACGTGAGGCTGCTCGCTTCCTTATCCCGTTCAAACGGGATTATCCGGGATGGGTAGGTCGTTAGATCGCGTAAGCAATTACGCGGCCAGATAAATGATAGAAGCCCGATTTATCGGGATACAGAACCCGGCTTACAGGCTTGCATTTTTTTATTTCCAAAAACCTCTGAATCAGGAAATTTTCGGCATTCCATTTGTGATAAGGCTTATGATCCTGATATGCTGCATGCAAAAACAGTATATTTATAATCTACACAATATATATGGCAAAAATATTAATCATTGATGATGAAAGGGCTATCCGTAATACCTTAAGAGAAATTCTCGAGTACGAGGAATACCAGGTAGAGGATGTAGATAATGGAATTGATGCATTGGAACTCATAAAGAAGAATGAGTACGATCTTGTGCTTTGTGATATCAAAATGAATAAAATGGATGGTTTGGAAGTTCTTTCTGAAGGACTACAGATTCAGCCGGATCTGCCATTTATTATGATCTCGGGGCATGGAACAATTGAGACAGCAATAGAGGCCAGTAAAAAAGGAGCATATGATTTCCTTTCAAAACCCCCTGATCTTAACCGGCTTCTGATCACCGTTAGAAATGCCCTTGAGCGTAAGAATCTGGTTACAGAAACCAAGGTTTTAAAACGCAAGGCCAGCAAAACCCGGGAGATGCTTGGAAACTCAGCAGCTATTGAACGGATTAAAGCCACGATCGAAAGAGTTGCCCCAACCGATGCACGTGTACTGATAACAGGTGCGAACGGAAGCGGAAAAGAACTTGTTGCCCGCTGGCTTCATGAAAAATCGAACCGGGCCAATTCAGTACTTGTTGAATTGAATTGCGCTGCAATCCCTTCAGAATTGATTGAGAGTGAACTTTTCGGACATGAAAAAGGCTCTTTTACTTCAGCCATCAAGCAAAGAATTGGAAAATTTGAACAGGCAAACAGTGGAACATTGTTTTTAGATGAAATCGGAGACATGAGTCTCTCTGCCCAGGCTAAAGTTCTGCGCGCACTTCAGGAAAATAAAGTGACCCGGGTTGGCGGCGAAAAAGAGATTGAAGTGGATGTCAGGGTAATTGCAGCCACTAATAAAGACCTGCAAAGAGAAATTGAAGCCGGTAATTTCCGGATGGACCTATACCACCGCCTGAGTGTGATCCTAATACATGTACCTCATTTAACTGAGCGAAAAGAAGATATTCCACTGATCGCGCAAAATTTCTGTGAAGAGATCTGCAACGATTACGGAATGCCAGTAAAAAAGATAAGCGATACCGCGATGACAGCATTACAGGCGATGAGCTGGACGGGCAATATCCGGGAGCTTCGCAACATGATTGAACGACTAATCATCTTAAGTGACAAATTAATTACAGAAGCAGATGTCAGAAACTTTGCAAACCCATCATCTTTTTCAAACGGGACTGAAAATGTTGTAGCAACACCGCAAATGAATTTTGATCAGTTTATCAATTTTCAGGAATATAAAGATTTTGCGGAACGGGATTATATCAAGTACAAACTGGAAAAGAATAACTGGAATGTATCTAAAACGGCAGATGATATTGACATTCAGAGGAGTCACCTCTACAGCAAAATTGAAAAATATGGTCTGAAAAGGGCAGACTAGAAAGGAGAAAGCACAAAGCTAAAAGCATAAAGCTACAAAGTAAAAAGTTAAAAGCTAATTCCTGCTTTATCCTTTTAGCTTTATGCTTTTAGCTTACTAGAGTGTTTTGATTTCAGTTACCAGTTGCTGAAGTACCGACTTAGCATCACCAAATAACATAGATGATTTTGGTTGAAAGAACAGTTCATTTTCAATTCCTGCATACCCTGGATTCATGCTTCGCTTATTGATGATCACAAGCTTGGCAAGCTCAACATCCAGAACAGGCATTCCGTAGATCGGAGAACCAGGATCTGTCTTTGCTGCCGGATTCACCACGTCATTAGCCCCCAAAACCAAAACCACATCAGTCATGGGAAATTCCTCATTCGCTTGCTCCATTTCCAGTAATCTGGCATAATCCACGTCAGCCTCAGCAAGCAGCACATTCATATGACCCGGCATACGTCCGGCTACCGGATGGATTGCATAATTCACTTCAACCCCCTTATCACTTAATAGTTTTTCCAGTTCATGACAAACATGCTGCGCCTGGGCAACAGCGAGTCCGTAGCCAGGAACAATCATCACCCGTTTGGCATAACTCATTACTACTGCCGAATCACTAATACTTATTTCTTTGTAAGAACCCTGCTCCTTACCTGCTGAACCGGCAGAAGAGCCACCGAACGAACCGATAAGCACATTGCTCAGCGGGCGGTTCATAGCTTTACACATCAGAATTGTAAGAATGGTACCTGCAGATCCTACCAATATACCACCGGTTAACATAACCGGATTATCATATAAAAATCCTCCGAATGCTGCCGCGACGCCGGTAAAAGAATTTAGTAAAGAAATAACAACCGGCATATCTGCTCCACCGATCGGAAGAACGAAAAACAATCCATAAATGACTGATAAAGTGAAAATAACATAGAATAAGACATTTGACGCCGGGTCAAGAGTAATGATCAGGTAAGCTGAAAGTGCGATGATCACCCCGAAAATAACCAGATTTACGATATGCTGACCATTAAATGAAAAGTCTTTAATCCTTCCATTAAGTTTAGCCCAGGCCACCATACTCCCTGCAAAAGAGACCGTTCCGATAATCAGTCCTGCGAAAATGATCAGAAGAATACTACGGTCGGCAGTTCCACCCGCCTGAACCTGATGAGAAAGATGGTCAAATTCAACAATTGAAATCAGAGCAGCACAGGCACCTCCCATTCCATTAAACAAGCTCACCATTTCGGGCATAGCCGTCATTTTTACCTTTTTGGCGGCCATGGTACCAAGTATTGTACCAATGATCAGCGCCGAAAATATCCAGACATAATTACCCAGTTTAAGTCCATTTTCCTGATAAAGGAATATAGTTCCTAAAATGGAAATCGCCATACCGGCAGCAGCAATAAGGTTACCCTTTCGTGCACTTTCAGGATGACTTAACATCTTTAAACCGATGATGAAAGTTACAGAACCAATCAGGTAACAAATAATTAAGATATTTAACTCCATTGTACTATATTTCTGAATTTGATATTGATAGGATTAAAACCGGTATGATATTACTGGTATCTATTTTTTCTTTTTAAACATTTCAAGCATCCGGTCTGTCACTACAAAACCACCAACCACATTTAAAGTCCCTAGGATCACTGCAAGGAAGCCGAGTATCAGTGCAAGCAGATTATCACTTTCTGCTTTTCCCATCACGATAATTGCACCAATAATTACAACCCCATGAATCGCGTTGGCACCGCTCATTAACGGAGTATGTAATACACTTGGTACTCTTCCGATTACCTCTATCCCAAGAAATACACTGAGAATAACTATATAGACCATTTGCTGGTGCTGCGTAAGCCAATTAAATACTTCTTCCATTGTTGTGTTGTGTGTTATGAGTTGTGTATTATGAGTTGAGTGAAAAAACTTATAGCTTATAACTTGTTACCTGTCAATTCCTTCACCCGGTCATTACATACTTCACCATTATTGGTGATGCATGTTCCTTTGACGAGATCGTCTTCAAAATTGAGATTAACCTGCCCCTCGGC
>JBAZCD010000086.1:547-8865 GCA_041671205.1 Pedobacter sp. | reverse complement strand
GGTGTATCCGTTTGAAGAGACTTGCTGGCAGAAGTTCTTCAATTTCATGAGTACTCATTTTTGATATATATTCATTTTTTACTGTAATGATTTTAATGTATTCCCGTTGGCTTTCTATATAAATAATCTCAGAGAATAAAATTTTCACCTTCTTTTTTTGCACATTCAGAAATAGATAATCTTTTGTCATATTGTTTTCATTTGGTTTCTGTTGTTCCAGCTCGACTGGCAGGCTTTTTCTAACCCTATTTACTGCCAATAAAAATCGCTCAAAATCAAATGGCTTTAAAAGGTAATCCCTTACATTCAGATTAAATCCATCTACAGCGTATTGATGATAAGCAGATGTAATAATTACAACAGGCGGATGGGAAAGTATTTTTAAAAAAGCCATCCCTTTTAATTTAGGCAGATGAATATCTAAAAAAACAAGGTCGGTATGATGATCCCGCAAGTAGTCAATTGCAAGGATAGCATCTTTAAATGTTGCCTGCAATTCTAGGAAGGGCACCTGCAAAATATAATCCGATAAAATTTTTACTGCTAATGGTTCATCTTCTATGATAATACACTTTATGTTAGACATGACTTGCAAGATTAATTTTCAAAGTTGTGGTAAATACAGATTCGCCTTGTTCAGTAACAAAATTAAAATCTGTATAGAGCAGTTCCAATTGACGTCTGAGGTTAGAAAGACCAATGCTTTCCTTTACACCTGCCGGTCTGGCATGCACACTTCGTTCCATAGGAAATGCTTCAGTAGAATTTTTTACAAAAAACGTTAACTGACGTTTCTTAACTGAAAGATGAATATCGATAAAGGGTTCATCTCTGGTTTCAGAAACACCGTGTTTGAAGGCATTTTCTACTAATGGAATCAGAAGCAGAGGCGGTAAAGCTTGTTTCATATCTTCAATGTCGTAGTTGAAATTAATATGTAAAGATTCATCGTAACGCAATTTTTCAAGGGCAATGTAGTCACTGATAATTTTTAGTTCCTGTTCTATACCTATATATGCTCCACCGGCTTCGTACAACATAAAACGCAATATTTTCGACAGGCGTAAAATTGATTCAGGCGCCAGGTCACTTTTATCCCTTGACAATGAGTAGATATTGTTTAAGGTGTTGAATAAAAAATGCGGATTCGTTTGCGACTTGAGATAATTCAATTCTGCTTCCTGTTTTTCAATACGCAGCTGTTGTGCGGCCTCTTTTAATTTTCTATAATCATAAATATGCCTGATAATCCCAAAAAAGACAAATGATGTTACACTGCCTTCCATTTGCGCAGAGACTGCCCGGGATACCATTGGATAAGTTTTAAACACAGTATAAATATTAAGTTGAATTCCCAAAGATCTCCAGACATACAGGCCGTAAGACATTAATAATATCTGGAAAGCTAAAATTAAAAGCGATCTGAAAATTCTTTTCCTCCTAAGATTAGGGAGGGTATATTCAAAAAACAGATAATTGATAAAAACAAGATAAACAGCCCGCCATACCTCATTCAACGATTGTAAAACAAATGTTGCGGGATGATTTATTAAACTATTAAAGATCCATAGCAATAGATAAGCACCTCCGATCCATAGGTAAAGTTTTAAACGCTCTTTATTGATCGATATCTTCATTCTGTAATTTATGAGCTAAATGTCTGCCTTTTTTATTTTGCCTCTGTATAAAGAATTATGGTAAGCCGATAATGGAAAACTCAACAAACGAAAATTGAAATGTTATCTCCTTGCATGTGCATGATCAAAATTATGACCCCGATAGGTTTATTTCATTGGCCCAACTGCGTTGTTCGTTTACCATAATACACTGTCTGTTGACAACCGCTTCAGGTCTTGCTCTAATTAAATATCTTGTATAAGAAATGTTTGTATTCTTATTGTAATATGCAGGCATTCATTTTCATAAAGATAATGAAACAGAGCTCCTGATGGGTAAAGAGCCGGGAAGATATGTTGTTGAAATCTGGATGAAGAAATAAAAATTCTTATCAAGAATCTTCATTATAAACAATAAAAAAATGAAAAAATTGATACAATTTGGAGAAAATGCAGACGGGTATAATATCCCTGTATTAAATGAAAGAGAAATAAGAGCATCAGCAGGCATTCTATTTCTAGCCACGTTCATCTCTTTAATGCTGATCATATTTAAAAATAATTTTTTGCCCATAAAGTATGTTATAACGTTGTTCTTTACTGATTTCATCATACGTGTATTTGTTAATCCTAAATTTTCTCCTGCATTAATAATGGGACGCTTGATTGTTAGGAATCAAGTCCCTGAATATGTTGGGGCCCAACAAAAAAAGTTTGCCTGGATAATTGGTGTTGCTCTGTCTGGCACCATGTTCATTTTTATGGTAGTATTAAATTCATATAGCCCAATAACAGGTATTGTATGTCTGATCTGCCTGATATTCCTGTTCTTCGAATCTGCATTTGGTATTTGTTTAGGATGCAAATTTTATTCAATCTTTTATAAAGAAAAAGCTCAATACTGCCCTGGTGAAGTTTGTGGAACAGAATCAAAACAAGATATTCAAAAAACATCCGGCGTTCAGCTGCTTATTGTTCTTGCATTTATCGGATTTATTTTTCTTACCGCCCTTTTATTTAACGATAATTTCAGTAAACATCCAATTGACCTGTTTAGGATTTTTACTACTACAGGATCTAAATAAAAAACACATTGAAAGGCTAAACTTATAAAGTCTGACACGGTTTTTATAGTGACTTACACCTAAAATTATAAATTGAACAAATGAATTCAACTAATAAAATGGCGAAAGCCGCAGGATTTCTTTACCTGATAATGATACTCGCAGGAGGGTTCGCAGAAGCATTCGTCAGGGAGGGACTAACCGTATCTGGCAATGCAATAGCTACTGCACACAATATCCTGGCTTCAGAACAGATGTATCGTTTTGGTTTTGTCGCTGACCTTGTCACTCTTATCTGCGGTACTATTTTGTCACTCATTTTCTACATCCTGTTTAAGCCGGTGAACAGGAACCTTTCTTTACTTGCCTTAATATTCTCCATCCTGGCCAGTGCAGTTATGGCTGTCAACTTACTCAATCAGCAAGCACCATTATTGCTTCTGCATAGCAGCAGTTATCTAAAAGCATTTACAATTGAACAGTTACAGACACTTTCACTATTTTTTCTCAATTTGCAATCACAAGGCTATAACATCAGCCTTTTATTATTCGCCTTTTATTTTCCAATTATTGGATGGCTTGTTTATCAGTCAAATTTTCTGCCCCGGATTCTGGGCGTTATTTACACCATGGCAGGTTTAGGCTATTTAATCAATAGTCTTGCGTGGTTTCTTTTTCCTCACTTAGCTGCACATCTTTTTCCCTATGTGTTACTTCCGGCTTTCATAGGAGAAACTTCTATGAGCCTATGGCTTTTGATTAAAGGTGTGAAAATTCAAAAAAATACAATTGCTGGCGACAATTTTGACAGCACATTGCTATAACCTGATCTAACAAAAAGAACAGATCGAAATGTTGGAATTTAAAAAAGCAGAAATAGATGATTTACTTAAAATACAGAAGATTACCTATGAAACCTGGCCAAGTACATTCGGGCAAGTAATGGCGACAGAGCAAATAAATTATATGCTGGATGTAATTTATAATGAAGAATCCCTGAAGAAACAAGTAATAGAAAAAGGGCATAATTTCATTTTAGCTGAAAAAGACCATCACTACCCTGGCTTTATATCCTATGAAATTAAAGCAGATAGTAAAAGTGACCTCAGTCATATTTTAAATGATCGGGAATCCCCTCCTTTGTAAAGTGTACTAACACTTTAGATTTTTTTCATGAGTCATACATTTCATATTCCGGTTCTCGGGCTTGCCTATTCAGTAGATACTCCATTGAAAGTTGCCCGTTATGGCATCAGTTCAGTGGTATCAATTGTTGATGATATTTTGATTGAGCGGATGCGTCAGTTATATACCCAAAAAAACAAGGAGACTTTTGTTCCAATAGATCCAAAAGAAACTGATTTCCGCAGTAAAAGAATCACCTCCTATCTTAATCTGGTTAAACAAATCGTTGATAAGCAGTTCGAAACACTGCGTCAGGAAGCTTTTGAGGAGGGCACAGATATAACCAGATATTTTAATCTGTTACCTGATACTTCCCCGCTGAAAACCAAATATCAGCAAATGCTTGCTGAACAGGATGGTGATAAGCGCATTGCATTGCAAAATGAGCTGCGCAATGAAATGGGAAAGGGCGAGATCCAGGTCAACATTATGGCCAAGGTTGACCGCATGAACCCAAATACCACAAGCGAACAGATTTCAGATGCTTTATCAGCACTAAAGGGATTTGCGGAAAGTGAATTAAATTCGCCGGTAGTCCTCTCGGCAGGCATGAACCCCCGCCTTTACAGCTACCTAGAAAATTTTCAGGACTTCCTTCCTGACCAGTTCAGCAGATTCAAAAAAAGCGTCATCCTGAAGGTGAGTGATTTCAGGTCTGCATTGATTCAGGCAAAGTTTCTGGCAAAAAAGGGGCTATGGGTATCTGAATTCCGCATCGAATCCGGACTGAACTGCGGCGGGCATGCCTTTGCTACTGAAGGTTATATTCTGGGGCCAATACTGGAAGAGTTCAAGGACAAAAAACAGGAAATGATAGATGAATTATATCAGATCTATAACCGTGCACTGGAAGAAAAAGGAATTCAATTAAGCAGCATCCCGCAATTAAAGATCAGTGTGCAGGGAGGTATTGGTACCGCTGATGAGAACAGTTTTCTGATGAATCATTATCAGCTTGATGCTACCGGCTGGGGAAGTCCGTTTTTACTGGTGCCCGAAGCAACAAATGTGGATGAAGAAACCCTTGAACTGCTTTCAACCGCAAGTCATGACGATTTTTATATCAGCGGTTCATCTCCGCTTGGAATACCATTTAATAATTTCAGAAAAAGCAGTGCTGAAAAACAGCGCCTTGAACGGATAGCAAAAGGGAGACCCGGAAGCCCATGTGTCAAAAAATTTCTTTCATCAAATACCGAATTTACTGAGCAGCCTATCTGCACAGCCTCCAGGGAGTATCAGAATCTCAAGATCAGACAACTGGAAGCTGAGGGACTTCAGCCGGAAGATTTTCAGGCAAAATTTGAGGCAATTACTGAGAAATTATGTCTTTGCGAAGGACTGGCGGCACCAGCCTACTTAAAAAACAATATCCTAAAATCTAAAGAAAGCAGAGCTACTGTAATATGTCCGGGGCCTAATATTGCTTACTTCAGCGGTAAATTCTCACTTGATGAAATGGTCAGTCATATTTATGGAAAACTAAATCTGCTGAATGACCCTGAGCGTCCTAACCTGTTTGTCAATGAACTGAATCTTTATGTCGATTATCTTAAAAAGGATATCAGCAGGCAGCTGCAGGAGATGAACGATAAAAAAGCAAAGTACTTCTCCAAATTCAAAGAACAACTGGAAAATGGCATCACCTATTATAAACAGCTCATTCCTAAAATTACCAATCAGACTGAAGTTTACCGAAAGAAGATGCTGAATGAACTTCTGGAAATAGAAGAGAAACTACAGCATTTAAATCTCATAGCTGAACAAAGAACTTAAAAGATTTTTCCGGTAGCAGGCCCTTTTTGGGCCGGCTTTTTTCATGGAAATTCAGAAAATTCTTATAAAATTCCGGCTAATCCGGTATTCCATACGTTCCTTCAGAAGATTACAATACCGGCTCAATAAACAAGAGTCTATCTTCCTGAATAACAGGTATTTAAAATCCATGATAATTATAAAATAATGTGATCAAAATATTTATAAAATGTGATTACAGTCATACTCTAAAAGGAAATTTCTGAATAATTTGGATGTAACAAAACTAAATTAAAAATTATGAGAAAGATCTTATTAGCTTCATCCATGATCGGCATTTGCCTGTTAATGAGCTGCAATGGCGGTGCAGATCAGAGTGCAAATTCAGCCACTCAGGCAACTGAAGAAAGTCATGGCACCGGGCAATCGGGTGTTCAGGATGACGTGTCACAAAAAAACGTGGTACAGGTTGCCATTGGCAGTAAAGACCATTCTACATTGGTTACAGCTGTGAAAGCAGCAGAACTGGTCGATGCATTAAGTAATGCAGGTCCCTTTACCGTTTTCGCTCCAACAAATGCGGCATTCGACAAATTACCTGCAGGAACTGTAGACGGTTTATTAAAACCGGAAAACAAAGAGGATTTAGCCAATATCCTTCAATACCATGTTTCTGTTGGAGTATTTAAGGCAGAGAGCTTAACTGACGGACAAGTTATCGGGCAGGTGAATGGAAATGACATTACCATCAGCGTAAAAGATGGAAAGGTGATGGTTAACGGGACTGCCGCTATCCTTGCTTCAGTACCGGCATCAAATGGCATAATACACGTTATTGATGCAGTATTATTGCCGCCGGCAGCAAAACAATAAATCGGATGTGATAAAAAAGGAGGATCAGCTGTGATCCCCCTTTTTATTTAAAGCAGATTTATCCGCCGGATTTTCTGCTTTTTTTTGATACCCGGCTCCTCCCGCTATCGCTCTCCAAATGAAAATCCAGTACCTTATTCTTGATAATTCCTGATATACTTACTGCCCGTTCCTTGGCAAGTTCGGCTTTCGGTCCTTCGAACAATTGATCCACTGTCAGGATAAATAACTTATTCCAGCGATCAAAATGAGTTTTGTTGAGTGGCTTGATATAGTGCAAATGCTTATGCAGATTCACCGGATTCCCTTCATAGGAGCCTGTAAAAAGGATGACATTCTCCCAGAAATTGTTAAGCAGAGGAATATGTGTAGCCCAGTTTACCTTAGCAACATCCTGAAAAATAAACCCAAGCAGTTTATCGGCTATTACTTTTTCATAAAAAGTATTAACCATTAATTCGATATCGGCCCGGTTTGAAATATCTCTTTTCAAAATTAATTTTCAGATAATATTCTTTCTATTCTGAACAGTACTTCTTCGGTACAGGAATCCTGTATCAATGGGAAAAGCTGCCGCTCTTCTTTACGCACATGGGATTCCAGTGCCTTGCCGAGTATATCCAGATGATCTTCAAGATTGGTCCGGCCAGGTATCGCCCCAAAATGCAGGCGAAGTATTTCATGTTCTTCGACAATCGAGTCGGCTAACCGGTCGAGTTCTGAACTGATCCCCTTAACAAGTGGAAGAATTTTCTCCTCATCCATAAAGTGGCCGGCCAGTTCATCCTTATAGAAGTTTAATGCATACTCAGCCTTTCCTGCATCATCGGCTGGCAATCCCTTGTACAGAGGAGCATCTTTTTGCAATAATCTTGCAAGTATCAATGCTCCATGATGTTCTCTGGACAGAGGAGTAAGTGAAGGATGCCTTTTCATATCACAGATCTTTTGAGTTAAACTTTCGGGTTGAATACCACACAGGTATTACAATCCATGACAGTAATACAAAAAACGAAAAAATCAAGCCGTTATAGGCTCCGAAAAAATCTTTGAATACCGCACCGGTATAACCCATCATGGCCGACACATCAAGCTGAAGCAGGATCAGAATACGGCTCAGATCTATCGGATTTAAAGCACTTAAACCTATCATTGCTTTCTCCATCGGATAATCAGCGAATTGAAATAAAAGGAATAATACCAGTCCGTCAAAAAGCAGGGAAAAGTATAACCAAAGCATGATAGCCAGCCCGATACCTTTGGCCTTGTCCCTGGTTTTTACAGTGGCCAGAAATGCGATCGCAGCAAAAATAACGCTGAGCAATACGCCTGTTAAGATCATGGTTAAGCCTATGGTATTGGCCTGATATATTAATACCGGAATACCTGCCCCGACAAAAAAAGCGATTGAAAGTGATGAGGCCAATCCAACAAACAAACTCAGCCAGATCGATTTTCTTTTCAGGGGCTGACTCACCAGCAATTCGATGAACTCTGCAGAGTTGTACATATAAATTGTCGAAAAAATAATACTGACCAGGGGCACAACGATCAGGATGATATTCAATAAACTGAGTAAGCCCTTGCTGCTGTTATCTTCCAGGCTAAACACACTGAATGATGCTGAGAGTAAAAACAGGGTATAGAACAACACAATTTTATTGCGAAGTATATCTGTAATTACATATTTTATAATCTTATTCATAGTTGCTTATCATTACCTGTGCAATGGATTTCACCAGTCTTTCCTCTCCTGTATGCTGCTTTAACTCTTCAATACTCTTATGGAAAATAAGTTTACCATCCTGCATATATATAATACGGG
>JBAZCD010000086.1:0-537 GCA_041671205.1 Pedobacter sp. | reverse complement strand
CAGATCACTCAGGATATGAGAGGTGATCAGTACAAGTTTACCTTTATCCTTTTCGGCAAGGATCTTTTCTTTAAACAGTTCTGATGCCACCGGATCAAGCCCCGCAGTTGGCTCATCAAGGATCAAAACGGATGGATTAAACAAAAATGCCAATGCCGCACTTACCTTCTGAATGGTTCCTCCTGACAGGGTACCCATTCTTTTATTCATCAGATTCTGAACAGAGAAAGCTTTGATAAGATCTTCGTCAAGGCCTTCTGACATTCCGCGTATGTCTTTTATCATCCCAAACACCTGCCCGATGGTCATATTATCCGGATAACGGCCCATTTGCGGCATATAACCAATCTGATCCCTGTACTGCCAATGGTTAAGTATATCCTTACCCTGAAATAGGATTGAACCACTATCCGGCACAACCATTCCGAGTATCGTTTTAATCAATGTAGTTTTACCGCATCCATTCGGGCCGATTAATGCAATGCATTCTGCCTGATCGCAGGAAGTACTGACATTATAAGAGCCTTTAGTTTACCA
>JBAZCD010000085.1:0-8987 GCA_041671205.1 Pedobacter sp. | reverse complement strand
TACCGCCGAGATAAGCGTACCGGCATGACCAATACCTACCCACCAAACGAAACCGGTAATATCCCAGGCCCATCCAACTGTTTTATTCAAACCCCATTCGCCGATACCGAACCAGAAGGTCCAGCTTACTGCGAATACCCAAAGTCCTGCTCCCAGGGCGGAAACGATGAAACCGATCCACCAGGCTTTATTTGGCTTATTTTCTACAGGAACCAATATATCTTCGGTGACCTTTGAATAGGTAATATTTTCACCGGTTACTAAGGGTTCTCTAAGTATAGACTCGTGATGAGATGACATATTCTTTTTTATTTCTTGTATTAAACCTCTACAGTATTTCTAACTTTTGTTTGATATCCTACACCTGGCTTCACGTTAAGTTCTTCCAGAACATAGTATGTACGCTCGCTCTTCAATGCTTTTGAAACTTCAGATTCGGGATCATTTCCATCACCAAAGATTATTGCATTGGTAGGGCATGTTTGCTGACAGGCAACTTTAACATCGCCATCCTTCAGTGTACGCTTTTCTAATTTAGCCTTAAGCTTACCTGCCTGAATTCGCTGAACACACATAGAGCATTTTTCCATTACCCCTCTTGAACGTGAGGTAACATCAGGGTTTAACACCAATTGTGTAAACTCATTGCTCATGTAGTTGTCGAAACGTGAATCGTTCCAGTAGTTGAACCAGTTGAAACGGCGTACTTTGTACGGACAGTTGTTTGCACAATAACGGGTTCCGATACAACGATTATAAGCCATCTGATTCAATCCTTCAGAAGAGTGTACCGTTGCCAAAACCGGACAAACAGTTTCACAAGGAGCATGGTCACAATGCTGACACATCATTGGCTGATGTATAACAGACACGTTATCAATATTCTCAAGTTTTTCAACTTCCTTTTCTTTGGTAACCTTATTACCACCATCATTAACGGTATAATAACGGTCCACACGGATCCAGTGCATTTCACGACGGCGGCGAACCTCGTCACGACCAACAACAGGAATATTATTCTCGGCATTACAAGCCACGATACAAGCACCGCAACCAATACATGCATTCAGGTCTATAGCCATAACCCAGCTATGTCCGGGCTGCTCATACTCATTCCATAAATCGTAATGATTGACGTGAGCATGACCTGTTCCGGAGTTCGGGTCTTTCAGGTAATCCTTTAATGTAGTTTCGCGAATAATATTTCTACCCTCAATTGAATGGTGGGTCTGCGTTTGTGCCAACTCATAGATACCAGATGCCTTGCTCAGGCTTGCAGCTGTAGCTGTATGGAACGTTGCATTTACTAAACGCAGGAAAGGATATGCATTCTTACCTACATCAGATCCGGCCTTTCCGGCTTTCACTCTACCATAGCCCAGGGCTACAGAAACTGTGCCGTATGCCTGACCAGGCTGAATAAGCACCGGCAAAGTAACACTGTATTTGTCAGTTTTAATTTCTACTATATCAGTCTCACCGATACCTAATTTCTCGGCGTATTTCGGACTGATAGCAGCATAGTTGTCCCAGGTTACTTTTGATACCGGATCAGGTAATTCCTGCAACCATGGATTATTGGCAGACTTACCGTCGCCAATAGCCACATTTTGATAAATATGAAGTTCTACCGCATTATCACCGCCTTTTGCAAGATTACTGCTTTCGGCAATGACCGTTTGAACCACTGAATTCAATTCGCGTGAGAATGTATAGGTTCCTGCGGATCTTTCAGGTAAAGTAACTGAACCTTTTTGCAAAAGATCTTTCCAGCTTGAACCTGATTGAGCAAGTACTGTTTTCGCCCAGTTATTCTGAATGTACTGGTAGTAATCAGTAATTGCATTCTCAGACCAGATCAGCAAACCCTGCTCGGCATAACGCGAGTTATAAACAGGATTGATTGCAGGCTGTATAATTGTATAGTATCCTTCAACCGGGTTTGAGTCGCCCCACGCCTCCAGATAATGATGATTTGGTGCTATAGCCTGACATAAGGAAGCAGTTTCATCTTTGCGATCAGCAAAAGAAACGCGCAGCTTCACTTTAGCAAGAGCATCAGTAAATGCTTTTGCATCATTGAATTCGTAAGCAGGGTTAGTATTCAGGAAGAAAACTGCATCAACTTCACCACGATTCATTTCATTGATAAACTCAGAAAACTCGGCATCATTACCAGCATACTGATACGAAGGATTATCAAGATCAATGGTAGTACCATAACTCCCCAGGATGGAATTGATCGCATTCACAATGATCTGGATAGAAACATCATTTGAACCACTGATCACAAGAGCTCTGCCTTTAGCAGCAGCTAATTCCTTTGCAGCAAGTGCGACAGCCTTTTCTGCATTCGGATTATTTGCAAGAGGTTTAGTTCCTGTAACTGCGCCGCCCAAAGCAGCATAAAGATTCAATAAGGCAATACCTTCTTCTGATGGCTTTAATGGAAGACGAGCATCAGCATTGGTACCCGTTAAACTCATACCCGTTTCAAACTGGATATGACGGGACATTTTCTTACTTTGAAGAGCTGTGTTGTTTCTTTTGGAAACATACTGGCGACTGAACTCCAAAGGAGAGATCCAGGTACCCAAAAAGTCTGCACCAAAGCTTACGATCAGGTCAGCCCTGTCAAAACGATATCTTGGCAGAACCGTTTTTCCAAAACTATTTTCATTAGCCTTGATGATTCCGGTATATGAAACCGCATCAACCTGAATATGTTTTGTATTTGGATATTGTGCGGTAAAATCAGCTATAACAGCCTTTGTAGAAGGACTATTAACAGTAGAAGAAACGATACGGATCTTCTTACCTCCTGCTTTAATGCCGCTAAGTTCAGATTTAACAAACTGATCGATCTTATCCCAGCTGGTCTCAGCATCATTCAATACCGGATTCTTAACTTTGGAAACATCATAAAGGTCAAGCACTGAAGCCTGTCCTTTTGCATCAAGACTTCCTTTGCTCAGAATACAATTCGGATTTCCTTCAATTTTAATAGGTCTTCCTTCGCGGGTTTTAACCAGAACGCTATGACCATTAAAAGTGGAGGTATAATAATTAGGAATACCGGGTACGATCTCTTCAGGTTTTACCAGGTAAGGAATTGACTTATGAACGGGAGTTGTTTGACATGCAGCTAAGGTTACCGCACCCAAACCAAATCCAAGCGCCTTTAAAAAATCACGTCGTGGAGCTACGGTGTTTAAACCGGCTTCATTCAAAACTTCATCCATAGGAATCGGTTCAGCGAACTCGTTTTTGTTTTTTTCAACAAAATCCTTTGTGTTCTGCAGCTCTTCTAAACCTTTCCAGTATTTTTTATTGCTTTCCATTTAAGCTATATAACTGTATACGTATGTTATCTTAAAATTTATTCTTATTAGTAATGACACTTGCTACACTCCAGTCCGCCTAAAACAGCAGCGGTAACTTTCTCACCTTTTTTCAGTTTATCATGAGCTGCGATCAGCTTATCATAATAAGGATTGTCTTTATGGTTAACCTCAGTCGTTTTGTGACAGTTGATGCACCATTTCATAGTGAGCGGAGAGTATTGGTAAACTTCTTCCATGGTCTGTATAGGACCGTGGCATTTCTGACACTCAATTCCTGCAACAGCTACGTGCTGTGAGTGATTGAAATAGGCCAGATCAGGCAGGTTGTGAATTCTGATCCATTCAACTGGTTTGGTATTCGTACCATAAGCCTTAGTCTCCTCATTGTAATCAAGCGCGTTATAGATCTTCATGATCTCAGGAGAGGTCTTTCCTTCATACTTTTCAGATGCCGTAACATAATTATGGCAGTTCATACAAACATTCAATGATGGAATAGATGCATTCTTAGAAGTAAATGCACCCGAGTGACAATACTGACAATCAATCTTATTGACCCCTGCGTGAAGCTGGTGAGAAAATTTAATTGGCTGTATCGGCTGATAACCTGTATGTACACCTGTTTCCCACATACCTTTCCAACCGGCAGAGCCCAGGAAGATAATACATAGTACTACGATGAACAGAATGAACTTCTTGTTTTTTGATAATTTCTTCAGGCCTTCGAAACGGGCTTTCGGCTCTGCACTTTCTTCTTCAACAGCAATGCCTTTCTTTTGCTGCATTACACGCTCCAAAGTTGTGATCACACGATTTAAAACGAGGATAACCAGGAAAGCGATGATGATTACAGCAAGCAGGCCGATCAGCATGAAATTGCTTACACCAGTATCGGCTGCAGTTCCTGCTTCGCCTCCTTTGGCAGCATTCGGATCTGCAGCAGGCTTAGGATCACCAACTTTAACGTAAGCCACAATGTTCTTTACATCATCGTCAGATAATTCAGGGAAGGCCGACATCATGGCCGGTGAGTATGCCGATGCTTTTACAGCCTGAGCATCACCTGAAGCAATGAATGCCGGAGAATTCTTGATCCATTTGATCAGCCATGCTTCGTCATACTTCGTATCAACCCCCTTCAGGGCCGGCCCTACAACCGCCTTGTCAATGCCATGGCAAGCGGTACACTTCTGCTTAAAAATCGCTGCTCCTGCTGCTGCATCCTGGGCATTAGCTGAAGAAACAGCTGCTGAACTCAGGAAAGAGATCAGGATCAATGATTTTGTAACACTTCTAAAAAACAATGAGATGCTTCTCATATTGCGTATTTGTTGCTTAAAATTTGAAACGTATAATTAAAAAGTTGACTGTAATGTGACATCAACATTTTCAGTTGACAAAAGTATGCTTTATTCAATTACGTATGACATTAACATGACCTGTTTTATTAATTTATAATCATTCT
Organism: Pedobacter sp.; assembly: GCA_041671205.1. GTDB lineage: Bacteria > Bacteroidota > Bacteroidia > Sphingobacteriales > Sphingobacteriaceae > Daejeonella. The sequence continues at coordinate 4,178 of JBAZCD010000085.1, read as the reverse complement.
AAATTAGAATAAAAGTAGCTGATTAACAGGCAGTTTAGATTTTTTTTATAAAAATTGCAGTTTTAATACAGCCCTCAGCCTTTGCATTTAAAATGAAGAATTACTATTGCTTCAGTACCCAGGCAAATATGAGCGGCGCAACAATTGTCGCATCCGATTCCACAATAAATTTAGGTGTATGAATGTCAAGTTTACCCCAGGTTATCTTCTCATTCGGTACAGCACCTGAGTAAGAACCGAATGATGTGGTTGAGTCGGATATCTGGCAGAAATAACTCCAGAAAGGAATATTTTCCATTTCCATATCCTGATAAAGCATAGGAACCACACAAATCGGAAAATCACCTGCAATACCTCCTCCAATCTGGAAAAAGCCTATTCCTTTTCCTGCAGAATTAGCAATATACCAATCAGCAAGCCATCCCATATATTCTATACCGCTTTTCATGGTAGAGGCTTTCAGATCTTTCTTCATTACATAAGAAGCGAAGATATTGCCCATGGTAGAGTCTTCCCATCCCGGAACCACGATCGGCAGATTCTTTTCAGCAGCAGCCAGCATCCATGAATTCTTAGGGTCGATCTCATAATACTGCTCCAGATTACCACTCAGAAGCATTTTATACATATACTCATGAGGGAAATACCGTTCACCGGCTTCATCTGCATCCCTCCATAATTTATAGATATGTTTCTGCAATCTTCTGAAAGCCTCTTCTTCAGGGATACAGGTATCTGTAACACGGTTATAATGATTTTCAAGAAGATTCCACTCATCCTGCGGACTAAGATCGCGGTAATGAGGGACGCGCTTATAATGCGAATGAGCTACAAGGTTCATGATATCCTCCTCAAGGTTTGCACCTGTACAGGAAATGATAGAAACTTTATCCTGTCTGATCATTTCTGCCAGAGAAATGCCCAGTTCAGCAGTACTCATTGCCCCGGCAAGGGTAATCATCATTTTGCCACCTTCAGCCAGGTGAGTTTCATAACCTTTAGCAGCATCTACCAAAGCGGCAGAATTAAAATGCAGGTAATTTTTTTCTATAAAACGGGATATTGGTCCTCTTTCAATAGTCATAATTTGAATTTAAGCCACAAAACTACCCTTCTTTACTATAGTAAGCAAATCCATATGGTACCTGAGCTAACATGAAACAGCTTATATATTGTGTTTTTAAGCTAAACTTTAAGAAGATTTTATAGTTTGTAAATCACTATTGTCCGGTTAATATTAAGTTCTTAATAAAATATGCTTCTATGTATTTCATTGAATGTTTCTTGGCCATTTTCAAATTAAGCACCCTGTTCAAAGACCGATAAGCTTGATACCGATGGTGCAAATCATGAAATAAAGAGTTTAATTCAAGCCAGATGATTGCAATCACGGCTGGAATTTTTTCTAATGACCCAGAATGGATCAAATGTTTATAGAATTATGTTAACACGGAAATCCCGACCCTAAAGGGCAATGTCATTATTTAAGGATTGGGAGGTTCCCACCTTATATATAAATCATCGAGTCTCTATTCATAAAGATCATTCACATCAGCTTTTGCCAATTCAATCAGAAAATGGGACACTTTTAAAGTTACAGCCTTAAAGTATTTTTCTCCTTTCTCTGTGGTTGCAAATTCGGGGTTTCCTACACCTGTGTCTTTAGTAATTTGCGACCACTTTCTTTCTGCCCAGGCCCAGCCTTCTGAAAACTCTTTAATTTTATATTTCTTCTCTTTCCCGTCTCCGGCAGTATCTAACGGAAGCATTAAATCCGGAGCCAGATGTAAAATGAGGCTTGTTTCCATTTCGTCGGCATGGTCACCATCATGCTCAAAGAATTCCATTTTGTCTACCGCCTGAAACCAATTACAGGTGCTAAGAAACATCTTTGGGTATTTAAGACCCAACTCCCTGACCATTGTTCTGAAATCATTCCCCCCATGACCGTTCAAAATCAAAAGCTTAAAAATATTGGATCTTTGAAGCACTTCAATGAGGTCACATAAAATTGCCAACTGGGTACTTGGATAAATATTTAGATCCAATTTTATGTCTGCCTGTCCGGTATTGACTCCAAAAGGGACGGTAGGTAAAACAATTATCTTCGCACCACTTTCCCAGGCAAGCCTTGCAGATTCAGCAGCAATATGGTCTGCTTCAATAACATCCGTCGAATAAGGTAAATGATAATTATGCGCTTCTGTAGCACCCCAAGGGAGAATTGCAAGGTCATAATTTGAATCTTTTACAGATTTCCAATTTGTTTCTGCTAAAATATAAGGTCTGATCATTTTGTTTGGGATTAGTGAGGAAAGGGGGTTTCTTATAATTGTATGTTTGTGTTTTAAATTAACAGAGCAAGTAACGTTTTGGCTGTTACTCCTTGCTTTCTAAAATCTCTAATAGCGTTTTATTTAAGTAAAGCTTCTCTTTCCCCACTTTCTCTGATTTCAAAAATCCATGTTCTTCCAAAGCAATTAAGTAATTGCCAACTGTCTTTAAGTTTCCAATATTTTCGTCAATCAAATGCTGACGTTTGGTATAGGGTAAACGGAATAAAATCTCAATTAAATCTTTTGAATATACTTTTGGTAATTTCTTTTTGATTTCATTCGCAGTTTTTTCTATTGCAATTGTGATTTTATTTAGTCGTTTTAATCCTTTATTGGAAGTTTCTTCAATCATATCTAACATATACAATATGTAAGCTTCCCATTGGTTCTTTTCAGTTACATCTCGTAAGCACCTATAATATTCCACTTTGTTTTTGACTATGTATTCACTCAAATAGATAGCCGGAGTGTCTAATAGTCCTGAAAGTTTGAGATACAAAAGCAGCAAAATCCTTCCAGTCCGTCCATTACCGTCTGAAAATGGGTGTATCGCTTCAAATTGATAGTGCATTATTGCCATTTTTATTAATGGGTCGATGGTATCTTCCCCGCCTGCTGAACGGACAGGTTCGCTTATGAATTTTTCTAAGTTTGCTAATTTCTCCCGAATAATCTGTTCTCCGCTTGGCGGTGTATATATTATTTCTCCCTGAGTGTTACTCAATGCGGTTCCTGGTGTATTTCGTACTGAAGCATTATTTTGTTTAATGCATTGAACAATTTTTGTACAAAGGTTAGTTGTTATAAAAGGTTTTATTTTCAGCTCTTCCAATCCCAGCCAAAGTGCTTCCTTGTATTTTAAAACTTCTTTAGTTTCTGAATTTTCTATCTTCTTGTCGGCCACCAGAGACTTGTAAAGTTCATCGTTTGTGGTGATAATATTTTCTACTTCTGAACTCGCCTTTGCTTCCTGCAAATAAATGGTGTCTAAAAACAGGGTTGGATTGGGTAGATTTAATAAAGTCCCATTCAATTGAGCTAAAGCCCTGCCTGCCAATATTGCTTTCCGAAGTATCCTTTTTGTCTCTATTTCAGCTTTTGGTGGTAATAAAGGCAGGTCATTGTATGGTATTTTTCTATCAAATTTTCCCATTATGTTCAGGTGTCAGTTTTACCTTCGTTAGTACAACAAGGGTAAAAATAACAAATATTTACTCTCGTTTACTATATGAAGGTAAAAATTACTCTCGTTTAATTTGGGGTTATTGATGTGATTCAGCTTCAATAACATCCGTCGAATAGGGTAAATGATAATTATGTGCTTCTGTAGCACCCCAGGGGAGAATTGCAAGGTCATAATTTGAATCTTTTACAGATTTCCAGTTTGTTTCTGCTAAAATGTAAGGTCTGATCATTTTTTGGGGTTTTGTGTGAAAAGGGTGAATTTGAGGCTTGTTTAGTTTAAGTTAGTTGAGTAATCAACGGTTTTCGGCTTGGCGATGTGGCAGATTTTTAGCACCAAAGTTCAATAGAATTCCTAATGCTGAACCCTGCATCCCGTACGTATGGGATTTCTTAGAAGCATTTCAGCCACTCCCGATACAATACCGGGACCAAACCGATGTTACAGGCTGTGTTTATTTCTTTGTCTTTTTAAGATATTCCTGAAATTGCTATTTTTCACAAAGTTCTTTCAGTTTGTTGAGTGCTTTTGGATAGTTCTCGTTCATATAATCTAAAAAATCTTCTGTGGTGTCTAAGTCAACAATAAGGCTTGTGGTTCCATTTTTTTCTTCGAATCTATAGTTTTCAAAACCGTTTGCCCATTTTTCTACTTCTGGT
>JBAZCD010000084.1:0-8990 GCA_041671205.1 Pedobacter sp. | reverse complement strand
CGGAAATTAAGCGTGCATTTGAAAATAGTATTGATTCCCTAAAGACTGCCGGACATGTAGTTGAGCCGGTTTCTTTTGAATTACTTGAATATGTTGTTCCGGCATATTATATACTGACCATGGCCGAGGCTTCATCAAATCTGGCGCGTTATGATGGGGTACATTATGGGTATCGCAGTAAACGTGCTGTTGATCTGGAATCAACCTACAAAACTTCCCGTTCTGAAGGCTTCGGGCCTGAAGTTAAACGCAGGATTGTACTTGGAACATTTGTTCTGAGTGCCGGATACTATGATGCCTACTACGCAAAAGCGCAAAAAGTACGCAGGCTTATCCGGGATAAAACCAATGAGATATTGAAAGAATATGATTTTATCATGTTGCCTACAGCACCAACTCCGGCCTTTACTATCGGAGAGGGAAGTGATGATCCTGTGGTAAATTACCTGGCTGATATCTTTACAGTACAGGCTTCTTTGGCAGGTATTCCTGCTATTTCATTACCTTCCGGTAATAATAGTGCAGGTTTGCCGTTAGGAATGCAGTTTTTAGGAAGGCGGTTTGGGGAGGCAGATTTGTTGGCTTTCTCAAAAAAGTTCATAGAAATCCTTAAACCGCTCTAAGTTTTTGGTTTCTTTGTTGTTTATTGTTTAATCCGGTACCATTACCGCACTCTATTTTTAAATATGAGAAAAACGATAGCTTTTTTCTTTCTTATGGTATTTACACTGATCTTTTCGGAGCAGGTATCGGCCCGGCAAGAAAGAAATTCAGCCGTCCTTTATGAATCCTCCAAACAGATCACTCTTCCAAAGGATACACTTTTTTCCCCAACAACTGTTTTAGATCCGATTTTAAGCTATCAGAGTCTGATCTTCAAAAAAAGACTTGATTCCATTCAAAAAGACGTTTCACTGACTTATAATGAGCATGTTCAGCGTTATATCGACATCTATACCGGCAGGAAAGAGCAGGTAGGAAAGATGCTCGGATTGTCGGAATACTATTTTCCGATCTTTGAAAAGGCATTGAAGGAGACAGGCATCCCTGAGGAACTTAAATTCCTTACGGTAGTGGAATCGGCATTGAATCCACAGGCAATTTCCAGATCAGGTGCAGTTGGCCCCTGGCAGTTTATGTATCAAACGGCAAAAGGATATGGATTGATAATGGATACTTATACGGATGAGCGTAAGGATCCGGTAAAGGCAAGTTATGCCGCTGCCAGATACCTGTTTGATGCGCATGAGCGAATAGGTGACTGGCTGTTGACCATTGCCGCATTTAATTGCGGAACGGGTGCCGTGACCAGGGCGATAGCAAAATCAGGAGGTATAGCTGATTTCTGGAAGGTAAGGCCTTATTTACCAGTACAGACCCAAAATTACGTTCCAGCATTCATTGCCACTGTTTATTCGATGAAATTTTTTAAAGATCATGAAATTACAGTAAAACCGGCCGGATTCAGCACGCTGACCGATGTGATCCCTGTCAATAAACGGATTTCAATGAGCAGCATAGCCGCTGCCGCCGAGCTCGATCTGAAGGAACTGCTTCTTCTGAATCCCTCCTTTAAAAAGGAAATTGTGAATGGTTCAGCACTCACACCGGTTCCGCTGGTTATCCCGGCAGTGAAGAATAATTCCTATAGTTCTTTATATGATTTGTTTAATGGAATATCTGAAGAATCCTTTCCGGTTCCTCTTGTTGCCAATTTAAATGAATCTGCTCCAGCTAAGGTTAAAGACGGACAAAGTAAAACAGTTCCTTTAAAAGTGAAAAGCAGCCCAAAGGCAAGTGCTTACTTGTTTTATACGGTAAAACCGGGGGATACACTTTCAGACATAGCCGAAAAATTCAAAGGTTCAACCGTAACTAAAATAAAAGCGCTGAACAGACTTAAAAATTCAACAATAAGTCCGGGTATGCGGCTGAAAATTTCCAGAGGCTGATTTCCCTATCATCACAGATCCTGATATATGTTTATTGCAGCCATAACGAAAAGAATTGTAATTTTGCCCAACTGACCAATTCCCAAACTTAATGAGCAAGACTAACCGTAAGCAAGACGCGCTGGATTATCATTCTCAGGGTCGTCCTGGAAAAATACAAGTTGTTCCAACAAAACCAACTAACTCACAACGCGATTTATCGCTGGCCTATTCTCCTGGCGTGGCAGAACCCTGCCTGCGCATTGCAGAAAATAAAGAAGATGTCTATAAATATACCGCCAAAGGGAATCTGGTTGCTGTAATCAGCAATGGATCTGCGGTATTAGGGCTGGGAGATATCGGCCCGGAAGCAGGTAAGCCGGTGATGGAAGGGAAGGGGTTACTCTTTAAAATATTCGCTGATATCGATGTGTTTGACCTGGAACTGGATACACAGAACATCGATGAGTTCGTTTCCATTGTTAAAGCACTGGAGCCTACTTTCGGCGGTATAAACCTCGAAGATATCAAGGCACCCGAATGCTTTGAAATTGAGCGCCGTTTGAAGGAAACGATGTCTATTCCGGTGATGCACGATGATCAGCATGGTACTGCAATCATTTCTGCTGCAGCCCTGATCAATGCCTGTGAAATTCAGAAGAAAAAACTGGATAAGGTTAAGATTGTGGTGAATGGCGCAGGTGCGGCAGCTATTTCCTGTACCAGGCTGTATGTGAGCCTCGGTGCATGTAAGGAGAACATTGTGATGCTCGATCGTTCAGGAGTTATACGCAGAGACCGCGCGAATCTTGAAGGTACCAAAGCTGAATTTGCCACTACCCGTAAGATCGATACGCTCGCTGCTGCGATAAAAGATTCAGATGTGTTTATCGGTCTCTCTTCACCGGATGTGTTAACTGCTGATATGCTTAAAACAATGGCTAAAAATCCTATTGTTTTTGCAATGGCTAACCCTAATCCGGAGATCGCATATGAACTCGCAATAAAAACCCGCAAGGATATTATTATGGCAACCGGACGCTCCGATTATCCGAACCAGGTAAATAACGTGCTCGGATTTCCGTATATCTTCAGAGGGGCCCTTGATGTAAGAGCTACCGGGATCAATGAAGAAATGAAAAAGGCAGCAGTAATTGCGATCGCCGAACTGGCAAAGAAAACAGTTCCTGAAGCGGTAAACCTTGCCTATAACTCAAAAAATTTAAAATTCGGTAAAGATTATATCATTCCTAAGCCAATTGATCACCGTCTTATTACATCGGTATCACCTGCTGTTGCTAAGGCAGCAATGGATTCAGGAATTGCACGGAAGGGAATAACCAACTGGGATGCATACAATGAAGAACTGAAAGCCCGTTTGGGAATGGATGATAAGTTATTGCGTACTATCACCAACAAGGCCAAATCTTCACCTAAACGGGTGGTCTTTGCAGAAGCTGATAATTACAAGATATTAAAGGCTGCCCAGATCGTACGGGATGAGGGTATCGCTGTTCCTATTTTGCTTGGCAATAAGGAACGCATCAATCAGATTATTCTTGAACATGAGCTGGAGCTTGATGGTGTAAAGATCATCAACCCGATTGAAGAACGTAATACCTGTACCAAATATGCAGAGTACTTATACAAAAAACGTCAGCGCCGCGGGGTTACCCTGTTCGAAGCGAAAAAGCTGATGAGAGACCGTAACTATTACGGAGCAACCATGGTTCAGTTTGGTGAAGCTGATGCGTTGATCTCCGGCCTGACCAAGGATTATGCATCTACCATTAAACCTGCTCTCCAGGTGATTGGGATTGAAGAGGGTGTAAACCGGGTTGCCGGTATGTATATGATGCTTACCAGAAAAGGACCTGTATTTTTTGGAGATACTACCGTGAATGAGAACCCGACTGTTGACGAACTCGTTGACATTACAACCTTGCTTGATCGTTCTGTCAGGAATTTTAATGTACAGCCCAGAGTGGCTATGCTTTCCTATTCAAATTTTGGCTCAAACGACGGAATAGTGCCTGAGAAGGTACGTCAGGCAGTAAAAATATTGCATGAAAAGCATAAGGAAATAACTGTGGATGGTGAGATGCAGGCCAATTTTGCAATGAACCCGGATCTGCTGAAAGATAATTATCCCTTTAGTACCCTGGTTGGTGCGCCGGCAAATGTCCTGATATTCCCGAATCTTGAATCGGGAAATATTGCCTATAAATTATTACAGGAATTGGGCGGAGCTGAAGCCGTAGGCCCGATTTTGCTTGGCTTGAACAAACCGGTGCATATTTTGCAATTGGGCAGCTCGGTTCGTGAGATAATCAATATGGTTACCATTGCTGTGGTTGATGTACAGACCAAAGAAGAGCAGAGTTTACCATTAAGCAAGCTTAAAAAGGGCATTTTCAAGCGGGTTCTAAAATCAGATTAATTATAAAACATAGAATAAAGATTTCAATTCACATTATCCGATCGTAATATGTACGCATATATAAATGGTAAACTGGTATTTAAGTGTCCTACCTATGTTGTTATTGATGCTGGCGGTATAGGTTACCACATTAATATCTCCCTGAACACTTATGCGGCTTTGGAGGATAAAGAACATTGCAAACTTTTCACCTGGCTGCATGTCAAGGAAGATGGCCATACGCTCTATGGTTTTTATGATGAGGGTGAGCGTCGTTTATTCCTGCACCTGATTTCTGTTTCGGGAATTGGACCCAATACCGGCAGGATGATCCTCTCATCAATTACACCTTTAGAGATTCAGACCGCCATTGTTAAAGGAGATGTTCCGCTGATTCAAAGGATCAAAGGAATAGGGCCTAAATCTGCCCAGCGGATGATCCTTGAATTGCAGGATAAGCTTAAGAAAGAAGGTCCGGACTCGCTTATTTCGATGCCAAGTCATAATACAGCCAGAGATGAAGCGTTATCAGCTCTGATTATGTTAGGTTTTAACAAAAGTATTGCTGAGAAGTCGCTTGAAGCTGCAATCAAAGCATCTGCAGTAAATTTATCTGTTGAACAGTTAATAAAAATTGCCCTTAAAAGCTTATAATTACTTTCAATATTGTTTCGAAATTGAGAAGTGCTGCTACTTTTTACCTGAAGAGTGTTTTTTGTGTCTTCATTATTTTGTTTGCAGGGCGTGCAATTGCTCAGAATACAGCTGCAACAAAGGACACAAGTAAACTCGTTTATCCTTTTCAGGACTCCAAAACCCTTCAGTTCAAGCGCCCGGCCGGTATAGCTCTTCCTAATCCTTCCAATATTCAGAGGAGCGTTGAGTTTGATCCGGTATCCAGGCGCTACATCATTCGTGAAAAGATCGGAGAAAGGCTCTACAGAGCCCCTCAGTACCTGAGTATAGAGGAATATCAAAAATATGAAAATGAACTGATTAAACGAAATTACTGGCGTGAGCTGGCTGATCTGCCGCTTTCTGAAGCACGTGAACCCGGTTTCATCCCTCCGGTAAAGATCAATAGCAAATCTTTTGAAAAATTGTTTGGCGGTAATACCATTGAAATCCGCCCGCAGGGATCTGCCGATCTGACCTTTTCAGGCCGTTTAAGCCGGAATGAGAACCCATTATTTAATGAAAGGCAGCGCCGGCAGGGAAATTTTGATTTCGATCAGCGTATTCAAATGAATGTGGTAGGGCAGATTGGTGAGAAAATGAAAATTACCACCAATTATAATACCGAAGCTCAGTTTGATTTTGAGAATCAGATCAAGCTGGATTATACCGGTAAGGATGATGAGATCATCCGGAAAATAGAGGCCGGAAATGTGAGTCTCCCGCTAAGTTCTTCCCTGATCAGCGGCAGCCAGGCTTTGTTTGGATTAAAGACTCAGCTTCAGTTCGGAAAATTAAATGTGACCAGTATTTTCTCTCAGCAAAAATCCCAGCAAAAGGAAATCACGATCACCAATGGTTCCCAGCAAAATGAATTCAGCATTTCGGCTGATAATTATGAAACCAACAAGCACTATTTCCTGGCTCAGTATTTCAGGAATAACTACAATAAAGCATTGGAGAATATTCCGCTGAACAGCTCCAATGTCAATATTACAAAAATTGAGGTCTGGATAACCAATCGTGCAAACAGCACCGTTAATTCGAGGGATGTCCTGGCATTGCTCGATCTGGGAGAAAATAAGGTATACAATAGCTTTCAGGTTCAGGGAGGTTCCGGATTTTCGGTTCTTCCTGCAGGTTTCAGTGGTCCCGGGTTTGGGCAGCAGTCGAACAATCTGCTTCAGTTACTTCCACCGGGGACAAGGTTAACCAATACCAATGATGCAAATGCCTTTTTTCAGGCTGGTGGTGGCGGGACAGATAACTTCGCTAAGCTTACCTTTGCCAGGAATCTTACCGATAAAGAATTTATACTAAATCCAAGACTCGGATATATCTCCTTAAATACCGCTCTGAATGCCGATGAGGTTTTGGCGGTGGCTTTTCGTTACACCGTAAATGGCGTTGAATATCAGGTAGGTGAATTTTCTACCGATCAGCCGGTGAATAACTCCAGCCCGGAGGTTTTATATGTCAAATTACTGAAGAATGAGACCTTGAAAACCAGTCTTCCTACCTGGGACCTGATGATGAAGAATATTTACACATTGGGGGCTTATCAGGTTAGCCGCAACGACTTTAAATTAAATATTTTCAGACTTGATGAAGAAACGGGTATAGAAAAACCCCAGATTACTGAAGGGCAGAATGCAAGCGGTAAATTATGGGTACAATTGACCAACCTTGATAACCTGAATCAGCAGAACGACCGTAAGCCGGATGGGTATTTTGATTTCCTGGAGGGTATTACCATTGATCCGCAGAATGGCCGGATCACATTTCCGCTGGTTGAACCATTCGGTTCTGATCTGGCAAAACGGTTTAATCCTGTAACGGAGCGTAATCTGATCGATAAATATGTTTATCAGCCTTTGTACGACTCTACCAAAGTACTGGCTCAGCAATTGTTTTCAAAACTGAACAGGTATCAGATCAAAGGTACTTATCAGTCGCAGGGAGGTTCAGAGTTCCAGCTGAATGCCATTAATATTCCACAGGGCTCTGTTCAGGTTGTGGCAGGTTCACTGCCATTGCAGGAAGGTGTGGATTTTACGGTTGACTATAATATCGGAGTCGTGAGGGTCTTGAATCAGGCATTATTGAATTCAGGGCAGCAGATCAGGATAAAACTCGAAAATAATGAATTGTTCGGGCTGCAGCAGCGATCACTCACCGGTTCCAGGTTCGATTACCGGGTTAACAATAAACTTAATCTGGGGGGTACATTCATGAACCTTACAGAGAAGCCGCTCACTCAAAAAGTAAACATAGGTGAGGAAGCAATTTCAAACACAATATGGGGAATCGATGTTAATTATAACTCCCCTTCCAGGTGGCTGACGCGTATGGTTGATAAGATCCCATTCATCAATACGAAAGAGGCCTCCAGCATCACATTCAATGGTGAATATGCCAGTCTGATTCCCGGCCATCCAAGGGCCCTGAATTTTGCGGGAAGCAGGAACGGAGCAAGTTATCTGGATGATTTTGAGGCCAGCAGATCGATGATCGATATCAAAAGTGCCGTATCATGGCAGATCTCAGGAACCCCGCAGCAATTTCCTGAATCGCAGCTCAATAATGATCTGGCATATGGTTACAACAGAGCCCGGCTCGCATTTTACAATATCGATCCCATATTTTTTATCACAGGAAATTCTCTGACTCCTGATAATATCCGAAGGGATAAGGATGAATTGTCTAATCATTATGTACGCCAGGTGTTTGAAAGAGAGGTGTTCCCATTTAAGGATTCCAATACGGGGCAGGCTATTATTTTACCAACATTTGATCTTGCCTTCTATCCTACGATCAGGGGACCATATAACTTTAGCACCTCAGGCTTAACTCAGGCAGGTACCCTGACCAATCCGCGCAGCAGATGGGGAGGAATATTCAGAAAACTAGAAACCAATGATTTTGAGGCGCTGAATATTGAATTCATCGAAATGTGGATGCTCGATCCCTTTATTTATAACAAAACCAGTCCGGGAGGCGATCTGTATTTTAACCTGGGTAATATCACTGAGGATATCCTGAAAGATGGCAGGAAAAGTCTCGAGAATGGTTTACCGGTAGATGGAAATATTGCAAAGACCGAAAATACAAACTGGGGAAGGGTTCCAAAGCTTCAGCCGGTCATTCAGGCATTCGATAATAACCCTACGGCCCGTCAATTTCAGGATGTCGGGATCGATGGTCTGAATAGTTCGGATGAAAGGCAGCAGTTTACCTCCTTCCTGAATCAGGTTAAGGCCAGTGTAAATCCACAGGCTGCCATTGCCATTGAAAGCGATCCTGCTTCTGATGATTACCAGTATTACAGGGGCTCAAACCTGGATCAGGCGAATGCCGGTATCCTCAAGAGGTATGAAAAATATAATAACCCTGAAGGAAACTCAAAGACCTCTCAGCAATCTTTAGATCAAACAGGTATTGAGAATACGGCAGCTACCTCATTCCCGGATGGGGAAGATATCAACAGGGATAATAATTCTACGCAGGCAGATGAGTATTTCCAGTACAAGGTTTCCATTCGTCCGCAGGATCTGCTCACGGTCGGCAATAATTATATTGCCGACATCGTTCCTGCAACCGTAAAGCTGGCCAATGGCAAGCAGGAAACGGTCAGGTGGATCCAGTTTAAAATACCTGTTGCCGATTATATACAGGCTGTTGGTAATATCGAAGATTTTAAATCTATCCGTTTTATCAGGATGTTCATGACTGATTTTGCTGATACCACGGTAATGCGTCTGGCGAAATTACAGCTGGTAAGAGGCGAGTGGAGAAGGTATAATGCAGAGAATAACCCATCGAAAGTGATTGTCGACCCTGCACTGATCAATCCCGGTATTGACAATTCAGTAATTGATGTGAGTGCTGTGAACATCGAGGAAAATGGAAAACGTACCCCTATCCCATATGTACTTCCTCCGGGGATTACCAGAGAGATCGATTTT
>JBAZCD010000083.1:0-9047 GCA_041671205.1 Pedobacter sp. | reverse complement strand
ACTTCCATAACGCTTCCCATCATCCCACAATAAATTCCAGTTATTTCGGATTGTGACAGGCAAAATCGGCACTCCATGTTCAATAGCAAGCTTAAAGGGGCCATTTTTAAATGGCTGTAATACCGGAGGATAGGCTTCACTGATCATACCTTCCGGAAAAATAACCAGGTGTTTACCCTCTTTTAAATTCTCTCCGGCTTTTTTAAACGCCCTGAAAGCCGATATTTTGCTTTCCCGCTTTAACGGGATGTCGATGGTCCGGAAATATATCCCCGTAATAAAATTATCCAAAAGCTCTTCCTTCCCCATAAATACATAATTACGTTTGGCAAGGAGTATAATAGCTGTAATATCAAGATTTGAAGTATGATTTGCACAGATGATATAATTTTTTGACCAGTCTATGTTTTCTTCAAATGAATAACGAAAGATAAAACCCGATAAGAGTGAAGTCAGGTAACTAAAAAACCATCGCATCCTGTTCATACCATGAAACTTAACCGGGTTGCGTGAAAAGTAGAAGATAACCGGATAAAGGCTCGAAAAGACTATGGCCAGCCAAAGCTGAAAATAGTATAGATGTGCATTTTTTAATAGCCTTTTCATTGGCTTCAAAAATAGAAAATTCAATTGATGTTTTTTAGACGGGCATGGTTTGGCATCCTGCCGACCGTTGTTCAGAAAAAATCCTTAATTTCGCGGCTTATGGAAACTGTTGTAAGTGGTATCCGCAGTACCGGTAAACTGCATTTGGGGAATTTCTATGGCGCTGTAAAAAACTTTGTACAGATGCAGAATGAGTATAACTGCTATTTTTTTATAGCCGATTATCATTCGTTAACTACACACCCAACACCTGAAAATCTGCATGGAAATGTAAAGCAGGTTTTGGTTGAATATCTGGCTGCGGGAATTGATCCGGAAAAAGCAACGATATATGTTCAGTCTGATGTTCCTGAAATCGCAGAATTATATCTCTACCTGAATATGAATGCTTATCTGGGTGAACTTGAAAGAAGCACCTCATTTAAAGATAAGGTTCGTGCACATCCTGATAATGTAAATGCCGGTTTACTAACCTATCCGGTACTGATGGCTGCAGATATTCTGATCCATAAAGCCACCAAAGTTCCGGTTGGAAAAGATCAGGAGCAGCATCTCGAAATGTCGAGAACTTTTGGTAACCGCTTCAACAGATTATATAATACCGGGTATTTCCCTGAGCCATTTGCTTTTAATTTTACCGACAAACTCGTTAAAGTTCCCGGACTTGACGGTAAAGGGAAAATGGGTAAATCAGAAGGAGAAGGCAATGCCGTTTATTTATCGGATGAACCTGAAGTAATCCGTAAAAAGGTAATGCGCGCGGTAAGCGATGGAGGCCCGGCTGAAGAAAATCAGCCAAAACCGGAAGCCATACAAAACCTCTTCGACCTGATGAAAATTGTGTCAAACGCCGATACCTACGATCATTTTGATTCACTTTATAATCAGTGCGCGATCAGATATGGTGATTTTAAAAAACAGCTTGCTGAAGATATGATTATTGCTACAGCTCCTATTCGCGACCGAATTAATGAGATTTCAAGAGATGAAACCTATTTAAGGGAAGTAGCCAGGTATGGCGCAATCAAGGCCCGCGAAAGTGCATCAAGAACGATCAGAGAAGTGCGCGAGATCATAGGATTTAAAAGTTTTTAAACTTAAGCTTGATTAATAAAACAATTTGTATTTTCAAACACGCTTTGCGGCCGTCGCTTTGCGCTTACCAAGATTAACATGCACATTGCTATAGTTGGAAATATCGGGGCAGGTAAAACTACCCTGACAGAATTACTTGCCAAACATTTGAGTTATGAGGCACAGTTTGAAGCTGTTGACAATAACCCGTATTTGGAAGATTTTTATAGCGATATGAA
This sequence comes from Pedobacter sp., assembly GCA_041671205.1. Classification (GTDB taxonomy): domain Bacteria; phylum Bacteroidota; class Bacteroidia; order Sphingobacteriales; family Sphingobacteriaceae; genus Daejeonella. The sequence continues at coordinate 7,128 of JBAZCD010000083.1, read as the reverse complement.
GCGATGGAGTTTTAATCTCCAGATCTATTTTCTGAACAGTCGTTTTCAGCAAATACTGGAGCTGCAAACAGCTAACCGCAATATTATTCAGGATCGAACCATTTATGAAGATGCCTATATTTTTGCAGAGAACCTGCATGATATGGGATTGATGACCTCAAGGGACTATGAAAATTATCGTTCTATTTTCGATAATATCACCTCTTTTATAAAGCCGCCTGACCTGCTTATTTATCTTAAGGCTTCTGTACCTACTCTGGTTAATAACATTCAGCGCCGTGGAAGGGAATATGAAGCAGGTATCCGTCTGGATTATCTCTCGAAACTAAATGAGAAATACAAAAAATGGATAGATACCTATACTCAGGGTAAACTACTTGTGCTGGACAAAGACAAACTGGATTTCGCCAATAAACCTGAAGATCTTGGTTTTGTTATAAACAGCATAGAGCGGGAGATCAACGGATTGTTTTGATCCGCAACATCCTAATATAATTATTTGATGAAGATACTCGGAATCATTCCTGCCCGATATGAATCCAGCCGCTTTCCCGGAAAGCCCCTGATCGATATTGCTGGTAAAAGCATGATTCAGAGGGTTTATGAGCAGTGCTTAAAATCATCAGAACTTAACAAGGTGATCGTAGCCACTGATGACCTGCGTATTCTGAACCATGTGATTGCCTTTGGTGCTGAAGCCGCGCTCACCTCTGATAAACATCTGAGTGGTACAGACCGCTGTGCTGAATTGGCAGAAGGCTATCCTGAATTTGATGTCATCCTTAATATTCAGGGAGATGAGCCAATGATCGATCCACTTCAGATTGATCTGTTATGCTCATGTTTTAACAGACCCGATACCTCCATTGCAACTCTGGTCAAAAAGATCAATACGACCGAGGACCTTTTTAATGAAAACACTCCCAAGGTGATTCTAAACAGGGATTACGAGGCGATTTATTTTAGCCGGACAAGCATTCCTTTTCTAAGAGGCAAGGAAAAAGATTCATGGCTAACACATCATACCTTTTTCAAGCACATTGGAATTTATGCTTTCAGGAGTAAAATACTGAAGGAACTTACTAAGTTACCAGTATCAGATCTGGAGATAGCAGAAGCACTTGAACAATTACGATGGATTGAAAACGGATACAGGATTCAGGTTGCAATAACTGACAGGGAAAGTCAGGCGATAGATACTCCTGAAGATCTGCAAAAATTATTAACCTTATTGAAGGGCTGATCAATATTTTTTCTGAAATACAGTTTCCGGATCAAAGCAATAATGAAGTTATTTAATAAATTGTCATTGACTTAATTACTCCATAAAGATGAAATTCATTCTTGTCATTTGCTGCTTTATTCTTACTCTCCCGGCTTTTGCCCAACTGGAAAAACGACTGGATTCTGTAATAAACAACAGCATTCAGGCCGGGGAACCGGGAATAGCACTATACATTGAGACCAATGGTAAAGTTGTCTATAAAAAGGGGTTCGGATTCACAGGTACTGAAAGTCAAACCAAGATAGATCCGAAAACTAATTTTCGTCTTGCTTCTGTTTCTAAACAGTTTACAGCCATGGGTATCCTGCTGCTCGAAAAAGAGCAGAAACTATCATTTGATGATCCTCTTTCCAGGTTCTTTCCTGAATTACCGGAACAAATCAGCAGCAAGATCCTGCTGCGCCAATTAATCACACATACATCCGGAATAATTGATTATGAGGAGATCATGGATAATTCCATTAGTGCACCGCTTTTGGATATTGATGTTCTGAACCTGCTCAAAACGCAGCAAACAACATATTTCAGACCAGGAAGCCAGTTCAGGTACAGCAATTCAGCCTATGCGCTTCTGGCTCTGATCGTAGAACGTATTTCGGACCAATCCTTTCCTGAATTCATGAAAGAAAGGATTTTCAAACCATTGAAGATGAAAAATTCTCTGGTTTATCAAGCTGAAGTTAAGATACCCAAGCGCTCAATGGGTTTTGCCAGGGATAAGGACAGGAAACTATATGCCAATGACCAAAGTAATACCAGTGCAATCAAAGGTGATGGAGGAGTTTATTGTTCATTGAACGATTATTCCAAATGGACCCATTCCATTTGGAATAACAGCCTGATTGACTTGCCTTCTGTTTTATCGCGCTTAAATTTTTCTATCAAAGAAGTAACAGGTAGTTTTTACGGACCGGGCTGGTTCTATTTTAACAAAGGCAATCCGGCATTATTCCATTCAGGAAGTACATGCGGGTTCAGCACTTTTTCCATCAATATTCCAGAGCAGAAGACTTCTATAGTTTATTTTTCAAACATTGCAGGTAATTCTGAATCCTTCAAAAAAATCCTGGAAGTATTGGCAAAAGAAGGGATCAGTAATCCTTCAGAAGTATTCAGTTTACATCAGTTGACACGATAGCGGCTTTTGCAGCGAAGGGCGCAGAAAGAAAAATGAATTATTCAGTTGATAAAATATTTGACAGAAACAATTTCCGGGAAGAACCTTTGGAATTGGGAGAATATGAAAATTGTGTATTCAGACAATGCGATTTTTCAAACACGGATCTTTCTGAAATAAAATTTACCACAGTTGAATTTATCGGATGTAATTTGAGCTTAGCTAAAGTGACAAAAACTGCATTTCGGGATATCATATTTAAAGAATGCAAGATATTAGGACTGCATTTTGAAAATTGTAATGAATTTGGACTTGCATTTTCCTTTGAAAACTGCCAGCTTAACCACTCTTCCTTTTATAAGACAACAATAAAAAAGACAAATTTTAAAAATTCGTCTTTAAAGGAGACCGATTTTACCGAATGTGACCTGACAAATTCTGTTTTTGAAAACTGCGATTTGACCGGAGCCACTTTTGATCATACCAATCTTGAACAAGTTGATTTTCGAACTTCTGTTAACTATTCCATTGACCCTGTGAACAACCGGATCAGGAAGGCGAAATTTTCAATTATGGGCATTTCTGGACTTTTAGACAAATACGACATCAAGATTGAAAACAGTATTTAAAAATGAAAATGGGAATTGAGTTTATATGGTTTGAACTACCCATTTAAACAGTTAATTCAACTATGTTTTTACAAAGCAACAACATTCTTTTAGTTAAACTTGCATTATAAACTATTGCAAAAAACAGATAGTTTTAATTTAAAATGAACGAGAATTTTTTTAATCATATTTTCAAGAAGCAGCTGGAGGCAGATGCTGTTCCCTCAAACAAAGAGATTTCACGATGGGCCCTGGAGTTGATCAGACTGCTTTATCCGGAACAATCCAAACGAACCACTCTCGGCTCAATTGATGAACTCAGGCAGGAGTTTAAAAAGCTGGAAATCGAACTCTGCCACATGATGGATGCCACAAAAGCTTGTGTTCATTGTGATAATGGCAAGTTAGCCAAAGATTTTTTCGAACAGGTACCTGAGTTATACCGTCTGCTCAATACTGATATTAAAGCTATTTTTAATGGCGATCCCGCTGCAAAAAGTGAATTTGAAGTAATCAGGGCGTACCCTGGATTTTATGCGATCTCATTTTATCGGCTGGCTCATGCTTTGTACAATCTTGGGGTTCCGCTTCTGCCCCGAATTTTTACAGAATATGCCCATTCAAAGACCGGAATAGATATACATCCTGCCGCTCAAATCGATGAGTACTTCCATATCGACCATGGAACCGGACTGGTTATCGGAGAAACCTGTATCATTGGGAAGCATGTAAAAATGTATCAGGGAGTTACACTTGGAGCATTAAGTGTTCATAAAAGTATGGCCAATACCAAACGTCATCCTACGATAGAAGACCGGGTTGTAGTTTACTCAGGTGCAACCATATTAGGAGGAGAAACGATCATCGGACACGACAGTATTATCGGAGGTAATGTATGGCTTACGAAAAGTGTTCCTCCCGGTTCATCCGTTTACAATACGGCAGAGGTACTTATATCCAACGAAAAGAGTAATAAGAAACAATAAAATGGCTAGCATCATTGACCTGGTAGGAAATACTCCTCTGGCTGAAATAAATAAACTGAATCCGAATCCCGGAGTTCAGATCTACGCTAAACTTGAGGGCAATAACCCCGGAGGGAGCGTAAAAGACCGGGCGGCACTAAACATGATTAGAAGTGCTCTGGAACGCGGTGAAATCAGGAAAGGTTCACAGCTTATTGAAGCCACCAGCGGTAATACAGGAATCGCACTGGCCATGATCGCAAGTTTATATGGCATTGATATTGAGCTTGTTATGCCTTCCAATTCTACCCGAGAACGTACCCTGACGATGGAAGCATTCGGTGCGAAAGTTACCCTGCTCGAAGGGATAGAGCTTTGCCGCGATTATGCTGAAGAAAAAGCAGCAAAGGGCCAAAGTTTTTTACTCAACCAGTTTGCAAACCCTGATAATTCACTTGCTCACTATAAAAGCACCGGTCCGGAACTCTGGAGGGATACAGAACAAAAAATTACACATTTTGTAAGTTCCATGGGTACTACCGGAACCATTATGGGCTGTTCGCGCTATCTGAAGGAACAAAATCCGAACATACAGATCATCGGCTGCCAGCCTACTGAAGACTCCTCAATTCCGGGAATTCGCCGCTGGCCGGAGGCCTATTTACCAAAGATCTTTGAACCAGAACGGGTTGACCGTATCATGGATATATCTGAAGCAGAAGCGACAGATATGGCCAGAAGGCTTGCAAAAGATGAAGGAATATTTGCAGGAATGAGCAGTGGTGGAGCAGCCTCAGCAGCCATCAGGCTTGCATCAGAATTAGATGAGGGAGTAATCGTTTTTATTGCCTGCGACCGTGGTGACAGGTATTTAAGCAGTAACTTGTTCGGATAGGTCTTTACTGGCTTAAATTAATTTTAATACTGAACACATTTCATTATGGCTGAGAAAAAAACAGGTAAGATCATGCTGAAAATATAAGCGATTTCTATTTGCAGGTAGCAAGCTGGGAAAAGAAAAATGGGAGAAGGTTACTATTGCCTGATTCAGGATCCTGCAGGTGCAAATGTTATGTTGGGCGAGTTATTACCGGAAATTCAGTCAGCTCTTTAAGCCCTGAAATTAAATCTATCCGAATTTTCGGATATCTATTATTTGTGGAACGGCACAATGATTTTCGATAATCTGATCAATGATTTCCTGTGTCATATCCGGATAATCAACTTCAATTATTTTATTGGTTTCAATCCAGTTATTGATCACCATATCAAACCTGTCATTTAGGTTTTTAATAACAGGAACTCCCATCTTACTTAAAGCTGCAGCATTCAATTGCTGCTCATATTGATTCATCATCGGAACAACCAGAAGCTTCTTCTTCATGTATAAAGCCTCTGCGGGGGTCTCAAAACCGGCACCGCAAAATATTCCTTCAGAACTTGCCATACTTTTAATAAACCGCTCATTGTGTATCGGCTGGACAGATACATTTTTATTCCGGAATGGCCTCCGGTTATGTTTGGAGAATACATCCCAGTTCACATTTTTAAACTTGCTTAGTTTGGCAATTAAGCGGCGGTCATCATAAGCAGGTAAATAGACTGTATAGTGTCCCTGATTCTTAACAATTTCCTCTCTAACCTGTTTTCTGATAACAGGAGTAAAAATATTCTCAGCATAGGCCTGAAAATGAAAGCCATACTGGGCTGTATTGGGAGCATAATTCTTAAGGATTAGCTTTCCAACTACATCTGTATGCTCTGTTTTGGGGGCATCCTCAGCAAGAACTGCCGCCTGGTGACTTAAGCCAACACAGGGAATATTTTTGTAATAACATGCCCAGGCAGAAACAGGTTCAAAATCACTGATTACGAGATCATATTCTTCAACAGGAAGAGAGTTGATCTCCTTCACAAGTTTCCGGATATTTGATTTTACAAATGTTTTCCATAGGTCTACCCCACCCGACTTTCCGAAAATAAAACTCAGTCCGCGCATTTTATACGCAAGCGGATAAGGAAGAATCAGATCACCCTGAATCCCACTGACCAGTATTTTGACATCACCATGCTGCCGGAGACATGGAATTACATCCATCGCCCGACTTAAATGCCCATTTCCTGTGCCCTGAATAGCATAGAGTATCTTCATTAATTATGAGTTTTACAAATCACTAAATTGCTAAAAAACAATGAAATAAACTGTGTAAGCCTCCACATATCGCATTTTTCAGAAAGATCTGATAAATTCCGGGAGAATTTGGGCTAAATATTTTTTTACATTTGCAGCCAAACAATATAGATTATGATCACAGTTAGCGAATATTTTGAAGGATCAGTAAAATCTCTGGGGTATCAATCACCTGAAGGGAAATCAACCATTGGTGTCATTGAAAGCGGCGAATATGAATTCGGGACATCAATGCATGAAACCATGATAATTATAGAAGGCGAACTTGAAGCCAAATTACCGGATAATGATGCCTGGAAAACCTTTAAAAAAGGGCAGACTTTTGAAATTGATGCAAACCAGTCTTTTAAAGTTCGTACCTCAGTTCAAACATCCTATTTATGCAAATACAGATAAAAGCATTGCTTTGAGCCCAAAAAGCTGCCCTGGTCATGGGCAGCTTTTTGGGCTTTAAACAAATTATAAAATCAGTAGCAATACTAATAAAATAATAATTATGGCTCCAACTGAAAGGTAAACGCCACCACTCATCGCTTTAGCTTCCTTCTTCATATCAATAAGTTCATTACGAAGTGCCTTGCGTTCCTGACGGCTAAGTTCAGATCTGTCCATATTTTTAATTTCTTCCACTCTGCGTGAAATCTCTCCGGCACGTACAACCTGATTTTCAGTCATTTCAGGCTTTGATTTGACGTCATTGGCCATAACCGACGTAGAAGCTAACAGAAATACTGTTATTACAAGGTAAATTTGCTTTTTCATTGTGTTTTGATTTAGGTTTAATTAATAATAATTTATCGAAAAGATTTAATTTTAAGACCTTACCTCTAAGGCAATTATTGTTCCACAAACTATTAATTCAAATACAGACAGAAAGGAGTTTTATTTGGATTAAACTGTCTACAAATCAGGAATTGCTGTACTTGAATTCACACTGATGTCTCTTACTTTATGAGGAAAAC
>JBAZCD010000082.1:8300-9049 GCA_041671205.1 Pedobacter sp. | reverse complement strand
AAGGACCTATTCTTTAGACTGGGTTAATAGCGGAAGCTATCAGAAAGGCACTTATACGCTGATGCTCTATGCAGATGGATACACGATGGGAAAGGGCTCGGTAAGTCTGAGATAGGCGCTTTATAATGAAAAGGTAAACCATTCAGGCCTGCTGTTTCTATCGGAGTGATTCTGTGAATGGAACGGTAATATAAAAGGTGGTACCCATATTAGGTACAGTTTCGAATCTAATGTTTCCCCCCATATTCTCAATTGCCTGTTTCACAAAGGCGAGACCAAGCCCGGTACCTGAACTTTTAGTAGTAAAATTAGGTACAAATATCTTCTTCTGCAGATCATGTACTATTCCGTTTCCATTATCTTTAATCTCAATGCAGACTGAACTTGTTTTACAGTACATCAGGATATGAATGATACAGGGCCTTTTACCCGACCGGGCTTCGATTGCATTTTTTATCAGGTTGTTAAAACATCTTAGCAATTGATCCCTGTCTGCGATTACTATTGCCTTTTTATTACAGGTGTTCTCAAAATTAATGGCCGTATCATCTGTCTGACTGTAAAGGATGATGGACTGTCCGATAATTTCTTTAAGATTTACCTTCTCCAGCCTGGTTTCAGGCATCTTGGCAAAATTGGAGAATTCCGAAGCAATATGGGACAGACTTTCTATCTGCTCAATTGAGGATCTGGTAAAGCGTTCAAACTTAGCCTCAAAATTGGGATCCATTTCTTTCCATGATTTCTCC
>JBAZCD010000082.1:0-8290 GCA_041671205.1 Pedobacter sp. | reverse complement strand
CGGAGTAAGGGGGTTCTTGATCTCATGGGCTACCTGTTTAGCCATTTCGCGCCAGGCTGTCTCCCGCTCAGACCGGGCAAGCTTCTGCGCACTCTGTTCAAGCTCCGCTATCATCGTATTATACTCACTGATCAGATTACCTATTTCATCATTCCTCTTCCACTTGATTGGCTCATTCTTACTGCCAATTTTTGTATCTCTTAGGAGCTTTTGTATAAGAGTTAAGGGACTTGTAATACGATTGGCCACAAATACCGCAAAAAATCCTATTGCTACGAATACCAATGCATACACGTTGATCAGCGCATTAAGAAATATTCCTATCCGGTCCTGATAATCTTTCTCATTCGAAAAAGAAGGCAGGCCCATATAAGCAATTACCTCACTTTTACTGTTGCGCAATGGTACATAAGCCGAAATAAAGAACAGATTTCCGATTTGTTCCCTGTTTATAAATTCTGATTTCTGAAGTCTGTTAAGATATAAATAGGCCAGTGCATTCATTTTGGGAGCAATAAGCCCGTTCTCATAAATCTTGGGTTGTGTTGAATGTATTAAATTACCATTCAGATCAAACAGATTCAAATCGACTCCATTCAGGTCGGCAAGGGTATTAAAGGCAACTTCTGCCTGCTCATCAGGTGTGGGCATACCGGTATGCACAATTTGCTTATTAATAACTGCTGATATCTTGGTCACCTTATCTAAAACAGCAACTTCCTGCTGGTCTCTGTTCTGCTGACTGATATTGTAAAAAGTAATGATCCCGGTAATCAAAAGCGAAACCACCACTGCAAAAACCATGGATAACTGTATCCTGGTTTTATAAAGTATTTTATTGGATGAAATCAGTAATTTCCATCTGAAGTTCCTGAAACTAAAATTATAACTATGCCAACTGCTCCATAGCCATTGTAAGAGGTATATAAAACCGGAGAATAACAATAAGACCAGAAAGATAAAAGAAACAGAAGCAAGCTGGGCAAGCAGGCTATTCGCCTCCCTGCTGACCACCACAAGCTTTCGGGGATTTGGCTGATAGATCAAATGATTGTATTTACGGCCATTCTCACGATTATTGATATAAACAAAATTTCTGTTTTTCCCTTTGAAATCATGATTTATAAGATTATAAACATAATTTCCATGCTGGTTAAGCAATCTGCCATCACTGTAGTAGGCAAAAGAATACTCATTGAGCCGAAGGTCCTCCTTTATTTTACCGTCAATCAGAAGTTCAGGGAAGGCCCCCACTTCGTTCAGGCGTTTGGAATTGAGCTGTAAAACCAGGGTGCCCACTTTATTATTATCCTGCATTATTGGGAATAATGCAAAGTATTGCTTGAAGCCAAATGTGCTGTTTCTCTGATAAAAGTACCCCGTTACCTTTACCGAGCCCTTCAGTACCAGGTTTTTAAAATCAGAAAGCGGGGTACCCCTGTCGCCTTTAAAAAATTCATCCCGTTCATTATACTCGTAACTCTCAAAATCATATCTGGACAAATAACCGGCCATATACAGCTTGACCAGTCGGTTGCTCAATGCACTGTGGCTCGACAGTGGATTTTGGAAATAGTCGACTATAAAATTGTCTTTAATGATTTCTTGTTCAAGATTATAAAACAAAAGGATAGCATTAGGATCGACGGATGATTCGAGCTTTCCTGCCAGAATCTTGCGGCTTTCGCGTTCCTTCAGAAACTGGAATCTGGATAATTTCAATGAGCCGATCAGGGCATAGATCAATATGCAAATGACCAGAATTCCGGTATTTAACTTTCCTTTATATTGATAATATGACCATCCTGCAAGCAGAAGCAGCAATGCAAACAGCAGAAAATATACACTAAACTCTGTGAAGAATATATGATAAATAAGGGCAAGAAATAATGCTCCGGAAAAAAGCAGGAGCCGTTCTCTAATACTGAGATTTAACCTGGCGGTCAGCGACAATGAAAACGATATAATCAGGTAAAGATTAAGGATAGCAAAACAGAAGATCAGAATTCCAAACCAGCTTAGCCAGTTGGAATTCAATACATTACTAACATCAAAGTTGATGTTTGAATTAGTAATGAGGCCATAAAATAATTCATCGATCAGGTAAGCGCAGAAACAAATCATTATTCCGACGGCAATAAATAAAAAATAACTGGTCCGTTTACTCAGCTGAACCTCAGAACTCAAAATCTTATAACGATAAGAGTGTATAAAAACCAGAACCCAGGTGAATGCCAGAATATTCAGAAAAAATTCACCGATTGATGGAAAAAAATAACTGGAGGCAAAATGCTTTGGATTAAAAAGTTCAATATCATAATATTTACTGAACCATCTGTATTCCAGGTCAACCAACCTGAACATGAGAATTGAGATCAGCAATAAAAGAATGGCCAGCCTTACATAACCTCTGTTTGCAATTGAAATACAAAGATGTGTTAAGTAGATCAGGGCAAAAACAATCGCAAATGCCCACATCCATAACTCTGCATAACTGTAAAATGAATTGGAAACAGTATTATTAAGTTTTACTGAAAATAAATATTTACCATTCAGATTCCTGATATTAAATACATCCTTATCATTTAAACCGGCAATATCCAGACTATTTGATGCTAAAAGATCAGGAGAGAAGCTATTCCTCAGATATTCATTCTGATAAGGATAGCTGGACATAACCGGAATATAGCAGACAACAGAGAAATTGGCCCAGGACTTTTTGATTGCTTCATAATAGCCATTTTTCCAATGGATAAATGTGCTACCTTCTCTCAGCAGGCTGTCAGTCTCTAATATGATCTGGATCCCGCTCCAGAATTTGACCTGTCCCTTTTCAAAAGTCTGAATATATATATCATCCTTTTGGCTGAATTCTGAAATTATATATTGAGCCCACTCTCCGTTATTATTAATATTCCTTAATGAGTCACGAACAGCAGAATAATTTAATAACTGATCAACCAATTTCTCCTTCCTGTGAAGGCGTCGTTCAATTTTCCTGGCTTCAAGGGTAAGAACTTCTTCTTTCTGAATGGTATAATTTACAGTTAAAGCGGTGCATGCAAAGCCAATGGCCAGCAACAGGAGTAGTGCCCGAATTTTAAAATTCCCGCTCAAAGCTGATTAATTAGGTAAAAAACTAAATAAACTTAAGCATACAAAAATCAAGCCCCGGTAGAAAAATTTAAACGAATTTTTCTACAATCCGGCACTAAAAGTTGGAATACTGCGATCAAGCTTCTTAACAAGCCCCTGCAGCACATTTCCCGGCCCAACTTCGGTAAATGATGTAGCCCCGTCATGCAGCATTCTTTCAATTGTTTGGGTCCAGCGCACGGCACCGGTTAACTGAGAGATCAGATTATGTTTAATATTCGCTACATCAGTGTATGGTTTTGCATCAATGTTCTGGTAAATCGGACAAATCGGCTCATTGATCCCGGTGCTCTCAATTGCCGATTGCAGTTCAACCCGGGCAAGCTCCATTAATGGAGAATGAAATGCACCGCCCACGTTCAGTTTTAAAGCCCTTTTTGCCCCTGCCTGCAATAGCAATTCACAGGCCTTATCAATACCTTCTATTGATCCGGAAATCACCAATTGTCCGGGGCAGTTATAGTTGGCAGGTACAACCACATCACTGATCCGCTGGCAAATATCTTCCACTGTAAAATCATCCAGGCCAAGAATTGCGGCCATGGTCGATGGTCTGACTTCACAAGCCTTCTGCATTGCATTGGCACGTGCACTAACCAAACGCAAACCATCTTCAAAAGACAAGGCCCGCGCTGATACGAGTGCTGAAAATTCGCCGAGAGAATGACCGGCAACCATATCGGGCATGAATTCACTTTTCAATTCTTTCGCAAGTACCACCGAATGCAGAAATATTGCCGGTTGTGTCACATTGGTTTGCTTCAGATCTTCGTCAGTACCTTCAAACATAATATCCGTGATTCTGAAACCCAATATCTCATTGGCACTTTCGAATAGGTTTCTTGCTGCATCTGAATGATGGTAAAGATCCTTACCCATTCCTGCAAACTGGGCTCCCTGCCCTGGAAAAATATATGATTTCATATGCGGTTAAAGCCCTGTTGGGGTATAAATTGTTTAATAATCTCTGTTAACTTATGTTTTTACTAACTCAAACTTGCAGTAATAAGACGCAAAAACTCCGATCGGGTAGTTTCATTGACAAATGCACCGGTAAATGCGGAGGTAGTTGTTACAGAATTCTGCTTTTGAACACCCCGCATCGACATACATAAATGCTTGCATTCGATAACCACAGCAACTCCTGCCGGATCCAGTGTATTCTGGATGCAATCACGAATTTCATTGGTGAGCCGCTCCTGTACCTGTAAACGCCTTGCAAAAGCATCGACCACCCTGGGTATTTTACTTAGCCCGACAATATGGCCATTTGGGATATAAGCGATATGCGCTTTCCCGAAAAAAGGAAGCATATGGTGCTCACACATCGAAAAAACCTCGATATCCTTAACCACTACCATCTGGCTGTAATCCTCCTTAAACATTGCCCCCCGCAGAATTTCTTCGGGCTTTGCATCATAGCCATGAGTCAGATACTGGAGTGCTTTGGCGACACGCACCGGAGTTTGAAGCAGCCCTTCACGGGTCGGATCCTCCCCCATATCAGTTAATATGGCCTGGTAATGCGAGGCTATACGATCGATCTTATCATGATCATACCGGTCGATCTTTGCATAACCGTCGATCTTCTCTTCCTCTATTATATTATTCTTTGACTTCATCTTTAAAGCGGTTCTTTTCCGGATCTGTTATCCGAAATACTCTACATAATTATTCTCGGTCTCACATAATTTTACTGCATGCAATATAGCTCCCTGAGCTTCAATATGAGGCTTAAGACGTTCAAAAATTGTCACAGCAAGAACTTCTGTTGAAGCCATCTTTCCTTTCATAAAGCCGACATCAAGATTGATATTTTTATGATCAAGCTCCCTGGTTACATATACTGTAATGATGTTCTTCAATTCTTTAAGGTCAATCACAAACCCGGTTTCGGGATTGATCTCTCCCTTTACGGTAACGAATAATTCGTAGTTGTGCCCGTGCCAGTTTGGATTTGAACATTTTCCGAATATTTCCTGGTTTTGTTCATCACTCCAGTCTTCCCGGTATAGTTTATGGGCCGCATTAAATCTCTCCCTGCGGGTAATATAGATCATATTCAATAAATTAAAATGCAAATATACTTAAACTAAATAGTTCGGTAATAAATGATTTATTAGGCCAAAAACTTCATATCCGCAGTATCAACATCATAAGTTATCAGAGTTTATACTATATTTTTCAATTCTGTTCTACCCTTAATGGCATGCTTCAGAGGACCTTTCAATGAAGCTGATTCGAAAATCTCACCATGCTGAAAATATAATTTACCGCGACTTATTATGATCCCGGCATCACTTTATTAGATGACGGGTATCACTTTTTAAGCTCCGAATAAGAATTATTTTTGTCATGTAAATGTAATTTTAAACGAATTAATTATGAAACCTCTGCAATCAAAATACTTCTGGGTAGCAACTACCCTGATTTTATTTATCGGCTATGGCGTAAGTTGTACAAAAGACGACCAGATATTGGATCTTCCGCAGCCGGTTAACAATTCCACCGATCTGATCTCAGTAAAAACAGGTACTCCCCCATCAATCGATGGAACAATTGAAGCCATGTGGAATAACAGTCCAAAACTACAATTCACTACAGCGGTACCCGAAGTTACGGGTGATGTTTTCAGAGGCTATACTGGAAATATTATTCCTTCTGTAACCTTACGTTCTGCTTATGATGCAACAAATATTTATTTTCTTCTGGAGTGGACAGACCCAACTCAATCTTTAACCCGTCTGCCCTGGTATTTTGATCCGGTTTCTCAAAAATGGGCTCAGGAAATCGGGGCGCCAACATTTAGTGCTTCAGGAGCGATAATAAGACCTGCATTTTATGAGGATAAAGTTGGTTTTCTCTGGAATATCAATAACTCTGTTTCAGGCTGGAATACTGCAACCTGCTATAAATCATGCCATACCGGTTTACCGGCATCTGATGGTTCAAGCCGCCACTTTACAAATACAGCGAGTGAAAAAATTGATATGTGGCACTGGAAGTCTGTAAGAGGCGGGATGAACGGAGCTTTTCAGTTTGAGGACCAAAACCAGACCAACAAGTATCCAAATGGAAGACAGGGTGATCCGGGTAATGATGTTTACGCCAATAATGTACAAAGTCTTGTGATCACAGGCTCATCACCCGCAGTGACAGTTTCTGTTCCTAAATATGTTATTCCGGCTAAATCTAACTACGGTTGGATCTTAAATTCTGAAATAACAGCCGGGACAGCCAAAACCATTACTGCTGTGTCTGCAACAGGTGTACTTACTTTGAGTGATGGTACTACAATTGATCCTTCTGTTGGGACTGATTATCAAAGGATTGGACTTGGTCTCGGCGCAAAAGCTATTCCCGGCCTTACAATTAATGCCTATACAGGCAGCCGTGGTGATATCAGCTGTAAAGCAGTCTATACCGGTTCTGGCTGGATACTTGAATTTACAAGAGCTTTAAAAACTGCCGATAATATTTATGATGTTGATTTTTCTTCTTTAGCTGATCAATACTTTGGAATTGGAATATTTGAGAATGCGCAGATTGCACACTCTATTAAACCTAACCTGGTTTTGAAATTTAAAAAATAAAGCTGATTCTCCAAATGAAACCCTAAAAAAGAATATCATGTTAAACAATAAAAGAATATATGGTTTTTTAGCTGGATTCACCTTGCTTTTGTTCATCGGTTGTTACAAAGACAAAACAGTCTATTTCGATACCGGTGCTGAAATAACCAGGCCGGTAAGCTTTTCTGCTGACATTGTGCCAATTTTCAATAAGAGCTGCAATGTAAGCGGATGTCACAGCCCCGGTGGCAAATCGCCGGACTTATCTGTTGTAAACGCTTATAATTCATTGTCAAACGGAGGCTTTGTAAATGCCAGCGCACCAGAAACCAGTGTATTATATCTATGGATGACCGGCAAAAAGGGAACCCCAATGCCAGTAAGCGGTAGCAATAAAGATTATAATGCACTTGTCCTTGCATGGATAAAACAAGGAGCTCAAAACAACTAAGATCGTTATGAAAAAATATATAAATAGCCAATCTCCGTTTTTGAAACGCAGTTGTTTGGCACTTGCCCTGATGCTTGGCATCAATTGCGGCAGCATCTCTGCACAAGACACAACGAAAATTGTACTTGCAGCAGACTCAACAGAAAGGCCTTCTGACGGAAAATCAAAACCCGTTAAAAATACGTTTGGAAGTGTATGGGTGATGGATAACCAGACGGTCATGGTTCCCATAAAAGGAACCTTAGAGATGGACATTCAACACCGTTTTGGTACGGTAGAGAATGGAAAGAAAGACGTCTTCGGACTTTTCGCACCTTCAAATATCCGTTTAGGAATGACCTATTCCCCGCTCAACAAATTATATGTCGGGGCCGGTTTAACAAAGGAAAGAATGCAGGCCGACATAAATGCCAAGTATGCAATTATTAAGCAAACTATGGACAATAAAATACCTGTAAGTATCAGTTATTTTGTAAACATGGTGGTGGATGCCCGTGATAAAAGTTTTTTCAGATACGCTGTTCACCGCCTGTCTTATTTCAACCAGCTGCTGATTGCCCGGAAAATAACCGAAAGGTTGTCCTTACAGGTGGCTCCAAGTTTTTCCTGGTTCAATAATATAGAAGGTTATGTTGACAGTAAGGGAAATATTCAGAATAAAATGCAAAACGGACATTTGGCCATATCAGCGATGGGCAGGTTTAAGGTATCTGATCAGTCAGCCATTACACTTGGTTATGACCAGCCGCTGACCCAGCACCCTGCCAATAACCCGCATCCTAATATTTCCTTCGGATTTGAAACAACGACAAGCGCGCATGCATTCCAGGTATTTATGGGTAATTACTATGGTATCGTACCTCAGAGTAATAATGTATTTAACCAGAATGACTACAGGAACGGGCAGTTTGTAATCGGTTTCAATATAAGCCGCTTATGGAATTTTTAAGAGCATAAGAGATATAGTGTTATTTCTCAGGACTTATAGTAGTGAATGTTATCTATAACTTTTCAGATTGTCAGAAATGACAATCTGATTTTTTTTTGCTTTTATGAAGGAGGCAAATCCTGCTCCAAAAAAGCCCCGATGGAGAAGCCGGATGCCGAAAAC
>JBAZCD010000081.1:8377-9068 GCA_041671205.1 Pedobacter sp. | reverse complement strand
GCTCTTTTTCATTCATTTGAATAACTTTGGACTATTATCGTCGGTATATATGAAAATTGCTATTAACGGTTTTGGCCGTATCGGAAGGATTACCATGAGAGCTCTGCTTCAAAAAGCCGGACTTGAACTTGTTGCCATAAATGACCTGTCTGATACAAAAACCCTTGCTCATCTGTTTAAATACGATTCTGTTCATGGGGGATTTCAGGGGAAAGTATCTGCTGAGGATGGCCATTTGCTTATCAATGGCCGGAAGGTACGGGTGTTTGCCGAAAAAGACCCATCAAAACTTCCATGGAAAGAACTGGATATTGATCTGGTCATTGAGTCGACCGGAAGATTTACAAATACAGCCGGTGCCGGTCTTCATCTTCAGGCAGGAGCTAAACAGGTTATTATTTCTGCCCCATCAGCAGATAAGGAAATAGCTACAATAGTTTTGGGTGTGAACGACCATCTGGTTGATCTTCGTGCAGCAATCCTTTCCAACGCCTCCTGCACTACAAATAATGTGGCACCTATGGTTAAGGTGCTGGATGATAACTGGGGCATAGTGGATGGTTATATCACTACGGTACACTCCATGACCGGCGACCAAAACCTGCATGATGCTCCGCATAAAGATCTCAGAAGAGCCAGAGCGGCTTCAGCATCCATTATTCCAACTACTACCGGGGCAGCAAAGGCCATC
>JBAZCD010000081.1:0-8367 GCA_041671205.1 Pedobacter sp. | reverse complement strand
TATATTTCCTCATCTCGACGGGAAGCTTGGCGGTGCCGGCATCCGTGTTCCTGTATTGAATGGCTCACTGACAGATTTTACCTGCACCCTTAAAAAGAGAGTGAGCACGGCAGAGATCAACGAGGCCTTTTTAAAGGCTTCACAAGGATATTTAAAAGGAATTCTGGAATATACTTCCGATCCTATTGTATCAGTTGATATACTGGATAATCCTCACTCCTGCATTTTTGATTCGGAACTGAGCTCGGTGGTAGGTGAACTGGTCAAAGTAGTTGGCTGGTATGATAATGAGTCGGGCTATTCCAATCGTCTTGCTGATCTGGCAGTGAAAATTGCAGGCCTCAGGAATTGATCCTAAATATGATCAGATTTATCAGTACAGAAGATACACTAGCCTTGCGAAGCCTTGTTTTGAGGGAGGGAGCAGATCATGAGTTGTGCCGTTTCGAGGGTGATGATAGTGAATCTTCTTTTCATCTGGGCTATTTTAAGGATGAGGAACTGATCTGTATTGCCAGTTTTCATAAGCAGGGGAGGGAGGGTTTCGACGGTACCGGATATCAGTTAAGAGGCATGGCTACATTGCCGGATTTTCAGGGAAAAGGAATTGGAAATCAGTTATTAAATTTTGCGATCGTTTACCTCCGTGGACTAAAAGCAAACTATATCTGGTGTAATGCCAGGAAGGCGGCTTTACGATTTTATCTGGGCCTTGGATTTGAGTTTATTTCGGATGAGTTCGAGATTGAAGGTGTCGGTCCGCACAGGGTAATGTATGCTAAGATCCGGTAAAAAATATCAGTTTAAATAAAACATAAAGAAATGAATACTATAGATTTTTTAAATTTTTCGGGAAAGAAGGCACTGATTCGTGTTGATTTTAATGTTCCACTTGACAATAATTTCAATATAACTGATGATAACCGCATGGCTGGAGCAGTGCCAACAATAGAAAAGATCTTAAAGGATGGAGGTTCTGTAATCCTGATGTCGCATTTGGGCAGGCCAAAGGATGGTCCGGCTCTAAAATATTCCTTGATACATTTGGTCCGGCATCTATCGGTTTTACTCAATACAGCTGTTCAGTTTGCAGATGACTGTATTGGGGATGATGCCATGAAAAAAGCAGAGGCATTGAAGCCGGGTGAGGTATTGTTACTCGAAAATCTTCGTTTTTATAAAGAAGAAGAAAAAGGGGATGAAGTTTTTGCAAAAAAACTGGCTTCATTGGGAGATGTTTATGTGAATGATGCATTTGGTACCGCACACCGTGCTCACGCCTCAACCGCGATCATTGCTAAATTCTTTCCGGATGCCAAATATTTCGGATATCTGATGGCCGGAGAACTGGCTAATGCAGAAAAGATCCTGAATCGTGCGGAACAGCCATTTACTGCGATCATGGGAGGGGCGAAAGTCTCTGATAAGATCCTGCTGATCGAACAATTACTGGAAAAAGTAGATAACCTGATCATTGGTGGTGGCATGGCTTACACTTTTGCAAAGGCACAGGGCGGCCAGATCGGTAATTCACTGGTAGAAGCTGATAAACTGGAACTTGCCATTGAACTTATTGCAAGGGCCAAAGTGAAAAAAGTTAACCTTTTACTGCCTGTCGATTCAATTATTGCGGATGCATTTGCCGCAGATGCCAATACGGCAATTGCTCAGAATGATGCGATTCAGGCAGGTTGGATGGGACTGGATATCGGTCCTGAGTCGGTGAAAAGTTTCAGCGCGGTGATCAAAAACTCTAAAACTATTTTATGGAATGGTCCGATGGGAGTTTTTGAAATGCAGAAATTTGAAGCCGGGACAAAAGCGGTTGCTGAAGCGGTAGTAGAAGCCACAAAAAACGGCGCATTCTCACTGATTGGCGGCGGTGATTCAGCTGCAGCTGTTTCTAAATTCGGTTTTGAAGATCAGGTAAGTTATGTCTCAACCGGCGGTGGTGCCCTGCTTGAATACATGGAAGGCAAAGAATTGCCGGGTGTGAAGGCTATTTCCGGCTCAGGGCCGGAATGACATGGAAGCGGAATGACAGACAGCCAGTAATTGACATAATTGGATCTGTCCTTCCGGACCCGATCCCTCAGTCCTTCCGGCCCTGAGCCGGAACGAAGGAACACCCTTCAGGCTCAATAGTATAGGCAGCTGTGGCTATTTTCCAGCCTTCATTCGTCTTAAACATGGTAAATAGATCTACTCCGCAGTGCGAGAATTTGCCGCTGATGTCCAGGGTATAAGGTACCCAGGCCATCGCAATCCGATTATGAATTTTTATTTCTGAGGAAATCATTTTTTCCTGAATAACCCTTGCCGGATTTATGAAAGTTTTAAGTCTGTCGCGAAACAGGCTCATGGAGTATTTTACATTATTTTCTTTCTCAGAGATCGCCCAGGTTTGTCCATCCATCAGTAAAATAGATTTAAACAGAACCGTATCCTGGGTTTCCAGTGCATCAAAAAATTGCTGCACTTTCAACAGAATTTCTTTTTCGTTCTGGTTTTGTTTCTTCTGAGCAAAGGAATTAATGCTGATTGCCAGCAGGATGAAAAGCAATAATTTTTTCATGATTGATCTTTAAATTTTCAGA
Organism: Pedobacter sp.; assembly: GCA_041671205.1. Taxonomy (GTDB): domain Bacteria; phylum Bacteroidota; class Bacteroidia; order Sphingobacteriales; family Sphingobacteriaceae; genus Daejeonella. The sequence goes on along the minus strand of JBAZCD010000081.1, from coordinate 5,770 downwards.
TATGCGTTCCTGTAAAAAAGCTTTCCGTTTGTTTGAAAGTCCGCCATCAATTATTCTTTAAAAACTGAAATTACATTTCGGTATGTTTCTTTTTATCAATGATGGGAATAAAATTCCGGTTACTTCAGTTTGGGAAGAACCAGGTTATTCAACGCACTCTTTTGAGCCAGAGCTGCTTCTACCTCTTCCAACTTTCGCGGAGCAGCGACTGATAAGTTTTCATTTCCGGATTTTCCGACCAGCAGATCGTCTTCAATGCGAACAGCAATGTCCCACCATTTAGGATCGCATGGGCTGTCTTTCGGGATGTAAATACCGGGCTCTACGGTAATCACCATATTCTCTTTTAACACAAGTGTGATGTTTTTATCATGTACATCGAGTCCAAGGTGGTGGGAAACACCATGGATATAGTATCGTGAAACTTCTTTTTTCTCTTTGATAATGCCAAGTTCAAGCAGGCCTTGTGCAAGCACTTCAGTGGTTTTTACGTTCAGATCCCGGAATGGAGTTCCTTCTTTTACGATTTTAAAAACCTCCTCCTGGGCTTTGTAAACCAACTGGTAGATTGCTTTCTGCTCAGGACTGAATTTTCCGTTTGCAGGAATAGTTCGGGTGATATCAGCTGAATAACCATGATATTCAGATCCCACATCCATCAAAACCAGTTGATTATTAACCCGTGTCGCATTGTTCTCAATATAGTGGAGTATACAGCCATTGGCACCAGCACCAATAATCGGAGGATAACCTTCATCCATGGCGCCATAGCGTTTATGAACATAATGGAATATTCCTGAAAGCTCTGATTCAGACATGGCAGGTGTGATGGCTTTCATTGCTTCTTTATGAGCAATAGCAGAAAGTTCAACGGATTTTCTCAGTAATACCAGCTCTTCAGGAGTTTTAATTTCCCTTAGTGAAGAGATCAGTTTATTATATTCCTGAGAAGGGGCCGGATTTTCTTTGATCTTTTGTTGTACAAGGGACAGCGTAGCCTCATCAGGGCTTTGAATGATCTGGTTTAAAAGCGGGTCATTTCGGTAATCGGCATCCTCCGTGTTAGCCATGCTCGCTTTGATCCTGCTTACCCTGCTGGCGAGGTTGGAAGCAGAAGTAGAGTTGGCGAGCAGATTATGTGCCTGGATCACGTATTTATTTTCCCGCCTTCTTATCTGCGCTTTTTCAGAGAAGGTGCTGATCATGGATTGCAATGTTCCTGAACCGGCATCATCCGGGAATATATCATATATTATATGTTTAAAGCCGCTAAAGTCAATTTCAAATGTTTTAAGCTCATTTGTTGTGAAGGCATCAGTAAAACCTAAATCTTTTTTTGCACCATCAGCCCCAAGCCGCCTGCCTGTCCATTGCTCCTGCAATGGATTGCGGCTTCGAACAAAAATCAATTCATTATATGACCTGTCGTCCTTTTTCTGTTTGTCTTTAAAGATGATTAGCATACCGTCGGGTTCTTTATAACCGCTCAGATAATACAGATCCGGGTTGGGATGGTAGCTATAGCTTACGTCATTAGAAAACACCCGTTCAGGGAAGGAGAAAATAACGGCAACAGAATTCTCAGGCATCTTTTGGCGGAAGGCTTCCCTTCTGTCTGCATGAAATTCTTTGCTCAGGAAATCAGTTGGCAGGTTTTCCTTAGCATTTACAGTAAAAGTAATCAGTAACAGCCAGAGGCCGGCGATAAATTTATTCATGAATTGGTATTCAACAGGTTAGTAAAAAATATTTTTTTAGCCATTCAAAGCTAAACCAATATGGAAAGTAGAAATAAAAGTTGATTTTTCATAATCAACAATAATTGCTCTTCGCGCTCCTTTCATTTAACGAATGGCACTCCCAGACTTTTTGAGTTGAAGTGATTATTGTAATTTTTGAAATGTTTGTTGCCATATACATTATTTTGATAATAAATTTTCAAATGCCTTTATGAAATTGATGAGTTTCTGAATAGTTACGAGGTCTATTATGTTGTTCTGTTCGTCAAATTTTAATTTTATGCCTTGAATTAGTAAAGTTGTTTCGGCTCTGAATTTTGCCATTACAGTTTTCATTATTATTTGCAATTCTTCGTGCCCTTTCAGTCCATTGGCAGAAGCTGTTATAAGCCCGCATGGCTTTTCTGAAAAAATTGTAGTTGAAATGCACCATTCAATTGCATTTTTCAGCCCGCTTGGAATACTAAAAACATATTCTGGTGTACAAATAATTATTCCGTCTGCTTTTTCGATTGCATTTCTAAATTCTACAATTAGTATTGGCGGATTGTCTGTCGAAAGTTCAGGATCAAAATGCGGAAGCGTTTTTAAGTCTTTAAAAATTGTCAGGTTAAATTTATTCTCCGTTAAACTTGCGATTTTTTCAACAAGTTTCAGGTTTGCAGAATTTGAACTTGCACTTCCAATAATTACAAATATGTTTTTCTTTTCGGTCATTAAATTTCTGTTAGTTTCTTGTCTGCAGTGGGTTTTGGTACAATGACCGCAAAGGGATGGCTGCGCGCTTGCCTAACCAATAAACCCCGGTCTTGTGTGACCGCGAGTTGGCAGCCGGGCTTTTGTTATTCATTCGTTATACCTTCAAATGCTTTCGGCAAATCCTTTCTCATGTAATCCGTTTCAAACCTGCCGGTAAGCAGGTTTAGCTATCTGTATAATCCTGATAGCTACCAGGATCAAACCCTTAGCGAGCCGCGGAATGCCCTGGCACTATAGTAGGAGGGTGCACTGTTGTGATACACGAAGACATTGCCGTAGCGAAAATCAGCAAAGAGGGCGCCGCCGGGTTTTCTAATCTCAGAAGGTGTTTTCAGCCAGCTCGATGTTTTCGTATCGAAATTTCCAAGTTTCTGCAATTCCTGATAGTGTTCTTCCGTTAAAAGTTCAATGCCCATGGCAGCAGCCATATCAACAGCGTTATTTTCCGGTTTATTTTCATTCCTCGATTCCAGCCCTTCACGGTCATAACAAACACTTCTGCGACCTTTTGGACTTTCCGCCGAACAATCATAAAAAATGTATTCGTCCGTATTTTTATCATGACCAATAACATCCGGTTCACCGCCGGTTCTTTCCATTTCATTGAGTGACCATAGTTTTTCAGTATTAGTTTCCAGCTTTGCCTGTAGTTTGGTCCATTCTAGACCTTTATGGCGGTTCATGTTTTTCTCAAAACGGACTTTTAATGCTCTGATTAATTCTTCACCTTGTTCAGGTGACAACTCTTTTTTATTTCCCATTGTCAAAATATGTTATTTTGATTTGCTTGTTTACGGAGTTTCTGGGGAATGGGTTTTTTATAGTTTTTTCTTCCAGAAGGTCAATTGATCTTTTAAAAGCGTCTTGCAAGGCAAATTTAAGATCAAAATAATTATCTGCATATTCCAGGACATCAACAGGTTTGAAGTCAACAATGAGATCTATGTTACTTTCATTATTGAATTTATCCGTAAGAACAGACCCAGATGCATACAAGCTCTTAACCTTTTGGCTTTTACAAAGCCTGGCTATGGTGGCAGTATGATTTTCCATTAGAGTCATTTAAACAAATCTACGAAAAACCGATATATGCTTTGAACCTATTTAGTATTAGCAATATGCTGCTTATTATCCGAATTTAACCAATTAGAAAGTGACTGTTATCAGGCAATTTAGAAATTTTGAACTGATGAGGCTGATTTTGAACCCGCTTTTATCAGGTCCGGCAGAACATCCCGAACAGCAGAATAGCAGAATTTTGCCGACCTGTTTTTGATTTTCCTCCATTTTGATGTAATTTCAGCCCTGTTGCCATTTTTACACATTACCTTTGGAATTAGAATAAAATATTATGAGTAATACCCTGGCGGAGTTTAAGAATCTGGTTGGAACCAAGTTTGAGATGTATAACAGTTTGTTTACTTCTCTGCCATTTCACCGGGTAGAGAAAACAGGAATTCTGCTTTCATTATTTCTGCTGCATTGTGAAGAAGGCTTTCGCAATGAACAAAGTCCGGCAGAAATTATCGATTCCTTCTTTCGCCAATACACTACCTATCTTAATGAAAAGGATCAGGTAGATCTTTTGTTCAGGTTTATTCAATATTCTGAAAGGCAGGTTGTATTGTTTGATGCCCTGGAAGATGCAGCATTTGGTGCAACACATGATATGAATGGTTCGGGTACCTTAAAGCAGCTTCAAACCGAAGTGATCCAGACCAACTCGCAGCAGCAGCTGGCAGAAAAACTGAAAGACTTTTCTGTTCGCCTGGTTCTTACAGCTCATCCCAATCAGTTTTACCCGAGTGCTGTTCTGGGCATTATTCATGATCTTGGAAAAGCACTTTACCGGGATGATACGGTTTTGGTGAATACTTATCTGCAGCAATTGGGGAAAACCCCCTTCTTTAAAAAGAAAAAACCAAGCCCTTATGACGAAGCTGTAAACCTGATCTGGTTCCTGGAAAATGTTTTTTATCATTCGGCAGGACATATTTTATCTTTCCTTAATTCTGAATTTCCTGATGCAGTAACAGAAGAAAATCAATTGATCAGAATGGGATTCTGGCCGGGAGGTGACAGGGACGGAAATCCTTTTGTAAAAGCAGATACCACCTTAAAAGTTGCGGAGGCCTTAAGGGGAAGTATTATTAAATGCTACTACAGGGAAGTTCGCCAGCTGAAGGCCAGATTGACATTTCAGGGTGTAGATAGTTTACTGGCTTCCCTGGAAGACCGGCTCTATAAGAATCTGTTTATTCCGGGATATAAAGCAGACCTTTCAAAGAATGAAATAAGGGCTACCCTGATAGAAATCAGAGATATACTGATTGAAAAACACAATAGCTTATTTCTTGGCAAGGTGAATAATTTGCTGGATAAGGTAAACTTATTCGGTTTATTCTTTGCCTCACTGGATGTGAGACAGGATAGTTCGGTTCACAAAGAGCTGATAGAGCGGGTTGCGGAAAAAACGTCCGTGCTGCCCCAAAACTATAAGAACTTGCCAGAGGAATCAAAGATCCGGATTTTACAGAACATTGATTCATTGGTGGTTGATACAGACCTTGATAAGGATACTTTTGATACGATACTTTCCATCAGGACCATCCAGCGGTTTAACGGACCCGAGGGCTGCCACCGCTATATCATTAGCCATACGACCAGTGCACTCGATGTAATGGAAGTGTATGGCTTATGTTTGATGGCAGGGTGGAAAAAAGAGGAATTAAGTGTTGATTTTGTTCCGCTTTTCGAAACCATCGGAGACCTCAGAAATACCGGCAAAGTAATGAATACCCTCTATCAGAATGAAACCTACCGAAAGCACTTAAAACGCAGAAAAGGTATTCAGACCATTATGCTTGGATTTTCAGACGGAACTAAGGATGGGGGGTATTTGATGGCTAATTGGAGCATATACAAAGCTAAGGAAGAATTAACCCGGATTTCAAGGGAATTTGGCATCGAGGTGGTGTTCTTTGATGGCAGAGGTGGGCCACCTGCCAGGGGTGGAGGTAAAACCCATCAGTTTTATGCTTCCATGGGTAAAAATATTGCCAATAAGGAGATACAATTGACTATTCAGGGCCAGACGATCAGTTCCAATTTTGGTACGAGGGAATCAGCAAGGTACAATATGGAGCAGTTAATGCACTCTGGAATCAGTAATGCCCTGTTTTCTTCAAGAAATACGACTATGAATAGTAGTGAAGAAGAATTGCTGCAGGAATTATCTGATGAGAGTTATCAGGCATTTAATGTGCTCAAGA